>JAJFTJ010000019.1 GCA_021373015.1 Nitrospiraceae bacterium | reverse complement strand
GTGGAAGGGCCATCGCTCAACGGATAAAAGGTACGCCGGGGATAACAGGCTGATCGCGTCCAAGAGTTCACATCGACGACGCGGTTTGGCACCTCGATGTCGACTCATCGCATCCTGGGGCTGAAGTAGGTCCCAAGGGTTCGGCTGTTCGCCGATTAAAGCGGTACGAGAGTTGGGTTCAGAACGTCGTGAGACAGTTCGGTCCCTATCTGTTGTAGGCGCAGGAGACTTGAGAGGAGCTGTCCTTAGTACGAGAGGACCGGGATGGACGAACCTCTAGTGTTCCGGTTGTCACGCCAGTGGCAATGCCGGGTAGCTATGTTCGGATGGGATAAACGCTGAAGGCATCTAAGTGTGAAGCCCACCTCAAGATTAGGTCTCCCGGGGAGCAATCCCCCTTAAGGCCTGTGGTAGACTACCACGTTGATAGGCTGGAAGTGTAAGTGCTGTGAGGCATTCAGCTAACCAGTACTAATAGGCCGTGCGACTTGACCCTTATTTATTCCTTCTGTTGTCAAAGGCTTGGGATAAAAAACTCGAAAAAGTTTTAATCCCCTCAGCCGATACCCTTGTCATATTCAAAAAAGAGTGTAGAATTAAATTAAGGACGCTCTATTATTATTTACAGGAAGCAGTATGAAAGAAAGAGATATATTTGAAGAGATATTAGATGTAGGTAAAAGGCGTGGGGTTCTCACCTACGATGAAATAAATGATGCATTACCCTCAGAGTATTTCTCCCCTGATGAATTAGAAGATCTTATGGACCTCCTCCAGGATATGGGAGTAAAGGTTGTTGATCAAGAAGAAGGTGCTGCTGCTGATGAAGAGCCAGAAGAGGAAGTAGAAGAATATGAAAAAACAGAAGACCTTGTTCAGGCTTACTTTCATTCAATGGGTGATATTTCTATACTTACAAGATACGAAGAAACAGAACTAGCAAAAAGATTGGAAGAGGGCAAGGCAATAATAAAAGCGGTTGTTATAGCATTGCCTATATACAAAAAAGGTGATGTAATATTTGAAGAAGAAGATGAACTTCTTTCTGAAGAAGAAAAGGCTGATGAACTGCTTCTCAGGACTTTAAACAGACTTGATGTTCTTGTGGCTTCTGTTAATCTAATAAACAGGAAAATCCCCAGCTATAATTCTTTGAAAGAAGTCAAGAAAGCCATAAATGATAAGAAAAATAAGGGAATAAACACAAAAAAGCTTGAAAATCTTGCAAAGGAAGTTCAACAGGAATACAAAAAAATAGAGTCTGAAATTGGCATTAAGGTCGATGACTTCAAAAAAACATGGGAACGTATTTCGAAAGCACGTTCACTTGTGATGGAGGCAAAAAACGAGCTGATAACCAGGAACCTCAGACTTGTTGTTAATATTGCAAAAAATTATATCGGCAGAGGATTGCCTCTTCTTGATTTAATACAGGAAGGCAATATCGGTCTTATGAAGGCTGTTGATAAATTTAAATATGAAAAAGGTTTCAAATTCTCTACATATGCTACATGGTGGATAAGACAGGCTATAACACGAGCTTTGATTGATCAGACAAAAACAATCAGAGTGCCGGTTCATATGATGGAGTTTTATAACAGAGTTACCAAGGCATCGCGAGAATTGACGCAGCAGCTAGGCAGAGAACCCTCCAATGAGGAGATAGCAAAAAGACTAGTTGTGCCAACTAGAAAAGTTGAAGAAGTTTTCAGAGCAATACAGGATCCTATTGCTTTGCAGACGCCTGTTGGTGACGAAGATACAGAACTTGAAGATTTTATTGGTGACAAAAATAGTCCTTCTCCTTATTCTGATGCGGAAAGAAATGACATTTCAGAACAGATGCAGCAGATATTGAAAACCCTTACTCCGAAAGAGGAGAGGGTAATAAGAATGAGGTTTGGTATAGGCGCTGATAGAGATCATACCCTTGAAGAAGTAGGAAGACATTTGTCTATAACTAGAGAAAGAGTGCGTCAAATAGAAGCAAAGGCCTTAAGAAAACTCAAGCATCCAAGCAGACTTAAGGCCCTTAAAATACTTTCAACTTAATTATTATTCAGTCCTAATACGTCATCACCAGTTTTTATATCTATCTCGCTTGTTCTGATAAGTGCAGTTGACGTAGAATTTTTTACATTAATAAGCTGAATTGTCCCTGTATATCTTGATTTTGTGTCTTTATCGTATGCGATAACCTTCAGCATATCACCAGTTTCAAGCCCATGGTTTTTGCCTTTATCAATAAATAAGATGTCAGACTGACCACCTATGTTTTTCTGAAATTGTATAGCTATTATAGATGCCTTTATATCAGGTTTCCTGGGATTGGCTTCTTCCATTACTGGTTCAACCTCATAATATTTATCAAGAAGATTACCTGTAACAATCTCATTGAATGCTTTTAATACCTTTGCTTTTGTAGCGCCATTGTCTTTCCCTATAATTTCAGCAATTCCTAGTACAGTTATAAGATTGCCAAGTTTTTCATTTGTCTTTGGATGTTTTATATATCCGGTAGAACGAATTATATAAAACTTATCACCAATATTTGCTGGAGAATCAGTCTTGATATAAATGTAGTCATTATCTCCAAATACAAGCCTTCCGGTAGGAGAACCTGTAATCTTGCCAACGCTTTTGATATCCTTTGTTATGTAGTCAGTAATGTACCCGCTTGAAAGTATAAGATTTGTGTCTGCAATATATTTTTTCTGTATAGGTTCGATTGTTTTTGCTGTGATCTGTGGTTTTTCTGTTTTTACTGTTTCTTCAGCTTTTGTTTCTGTTTCAGGAGCTGTTTCTTTAGCTGAAGTTGTTCCTGTGGTTTCATCTTGCTTTAAAAGATAAAGCGGAATTTTCAATATCTGTCCAGGGTATATTCTATCTGGATTTTTTATCCCGGGGTTTTCTTTCCATATTTTAGGCCACAAAAATGGGTCCTTCTCATTAAGCTCTTTAAAAGAGATATCCCATAGAGTGTCACCTTTTAAGATTTTATATTCTTTGTATTCTGTTGATTCTTCAGTTGTCTGACTTGATACTGTTGATGAGATAAATAAAGAAAGAATAAAACATACAGCAGATAGCAATATCTTCAAGCCTTTTTTCATCATAATCATCTCCTTGTATAAAGTTTCTGCCATATTATATTACAGTTTTAATTTTGTTGCTATACTTTTTGTCTATCATTTTTTTTGTTGATTGGTTAAAATACTCAAGGATTTTTTCCAAGGCTAAGAAAAATTACAAATATGCTTGACAAAAAAACTACGCTTTGGTAAGATTTCAAAGTTTTCCCGTAGAAAACAGCTTTTTGTAAAAATCATACACGGAGGATTTGTGCCAACAATAGCACAATTAGTAAAAAACGGAAGAAAAAGCGTATTGAATAAGACTAAAAGTCCTGCGCTTAAGATGTGCCCTCAAAAAAGAGGTGTATGTGTAAGAGTTTATACGACAACTCCTAAGAAACCAAACTCAGCTTTGAGAAAGGTTGCTAGGGTCAGGCTTACAAATGGGATGGAAGTGACAGCATACATACCAGGCGTTGGGCATAATCTTCAGGAACACTCAATTGTAATGATAAGAGGCGGAAGGGTTAAGGATCTTCCGGGAGTTGGATACCATATAATAAGAGGCACCCTTGATTCAATGGGTGTTGCAGATAGAAGAAGAGGGAGGTCCAAGTACGGGGCTAAGAAGCCTAAGTAATGGAATAATCAGATGCCAAGAAGAAGAGTTGCAGAAAAACGCGAAGCATTGCCAGATCCTAAATACAACAGCAAGGTTGTAAGTAAATTCATGAGCGTATTGATGGAAGACGGTAAAAAAGCTACAGCAGAAAAGATATGCTATGGCGCGTTTGATATTATAAAAGAAAAGACAGGGAATGACCCTCTTAAAGTATTCAAAACAGCACTTGAGAATTTAAAACCTGTTGTTGAGGTAAAACCGCGCAGGGTTGGCGGAGCAACGTATCAGGTGCCGGTTGAAATCAGGCCTCAGAGGAGAATGGCTCTTGCATTTAGATGGATGAGGAACTTTGCACGCGACAGGGCTGAAAAGACTATGAGGGAGAGGCTTGCTGGAGAAATAATGGATGCATTTAACAACACAGGTACCTCTATAAGAAAGAAAGAGGATACCCACAAAATGGCTGAGGCCAATAAGGCTTTTGCACATTATAGATGGTAAGAATAGTACAGGAGAAAGATTTTGTCAGAAAAATTATCATTACAAAACACACGGAATATTGGCATCATGGCTCATATAGATGCAGGAAAGACTACGACCACAGAACGTATCCTTTACTATACAGGTGTTACATATAAAATAGGCGAGGTTCATGAAGGCACTGCAGTCATGGACTGGATGGTCCAAGAGCAGGAAAGAGGAATAACAATAACCTCTGCTGCTACCACATGTTCCTGGAAGGACAACATAATAAATATTATCGACACGCCAGGGCATGTAGATTTTACAATTGAGGTAGAAAGATCTTTGAGAGTTCTTGATGGGGCAGTTGCAGTATTTGATTCAGTTGCAGGCGTTGAGCCGCAGTCAGAGACTGTCTGGCGTCAGGCTGATAAATATAATGTGCCAAGAATTGCTTTCATGAATAAAATGGACAGGGCAGGAGCGGATTTCTTTATGTGTGTAAACAGTATGGTTGATCGTCTTGGCGCTAATCCTGTTCCAATACAGATACCAATAGGTGCTGAAGAGAACTTCAGAGGGCCTATAGATTTAGTGAAAATGAAGGCAATATATTTCGAAGATGAAACACTCGGGGCGCAATTTGTTGAGGCTGAAATCCCTTCGGATATGAAATCCATTGCAAAGAAGTACAGAGACAAAATGCTTGAAGCATTGTCTGACGTAGACGAAAAAATAATGGAAAAATATCTTAGCGGAGAAGAAGCCACTGCTGAAGAGATAAGGGAAGCTCTTAGAAAAGGCACAATACAGCTGAAGCTTACGCCTGTAGTGTGCGGAACTGCATTCAAAAATAAAGGTGTTCAGCATCTTCTTGATGCGATTGTAGATTATCTGCCATCTCCTTTAGATATCCCTCCAGTTGTGGGTATAAAGCCTGGAGATGGATCTGAGGTTGTAAGAAAGGCTGATTGCAAAGAGCCTTTTGCAGCAATTGCATTTAAGGTTATGACAGATCCGTTTGTAGGACAACTCACATTTGTAAGAGTTTATTCAGGTATGCTTTCTGCTGGTTCATATGTTTACAATTCCACAAAAGATACAAGAGAAAGAGTTGGAAGATTGCTAAAAATGCATGCTAACAAGCGTGAAGAAATAAAAGAAGTTTCAGCGGGAGATATTGCTGCGATAGTTGGGCTTAAGAGCACTTTGACAGGTGATACTCTCTGCGATGAGAAATCGCCTGTAATACTAGAGGCAATGGAGTTCCCAGCTCCTGTTATATCGGTAGCTATTGAGCCAAAGACAAAGGTTGATCAGGAAAAGCTTTTTGAAGCGCTCGGAAAGCTTGCTCAGGAAGATCCTTCATTCAAGATATCATATAACGAAGAGACAGCCCAGACAATAATATCTGGAATGGGTGAACTTCACCTTGAGATTATTGTTGACAGACTTTTGAGGGAATTCAAGGTTGAGGCTAATGTTGGAAAGCCTCAGGTTGCATACAGAGAAACAATAAGGACAGCTGCAAAGGCAGAGGGCAAATTCATAAGACAGAGCGGTGGTCGTGGACAATATGGACATGTCTATCTTGAGGTCGAGCCCAGTGCTGGCAAGGGATTTGAGTTTGTTAATAAGATTGTTGGCGGTACAATCCCAAGGGAATATATACCTGCTGTAGAAAAAGGAATTAAAGAGGCATTGGATACAGGTGTTCTTGCTGGTTATCCAATGGTAGATATAAAAGTTACACTTTATGATGGTTCTTATCATGATGTTGACTCATCAGAAATGGCGTTTAAGATTGCAGGATCGATGGGTTTCAAGGAAGCATCAAGAAAAGCAAAGCCTGTTTTATTGGAACCTATAATGAGTATAGAGGTTGTAACCCCGGAGATTTATATGGGTGATGTAATAGGTGATCTCAACTCACGCAGAGGCAAGATACAGTCAATGGAGAAAAGAGGAAACGCACAAGTGATTCGTGCTGAGGTTCCGCTTTCAAGCATGTTTGGATATGCAACTGACATGAGGTCAAAGACACAGGGAAGGGCAACATATACAATGCAGTTTGCTCATTATGAAGAAGTGCCAAAGAGTATATCAGAGGCAATAATAGCAAAAGTAAAAGGTGAATAGATTGAGAAAATTTTATATAAGATTATATGGAGGCAAAAATGGCAAAGGCAAAATTTGAGAGGACCAAACCTCATTGTAACGTAGGGACAATAGGTCACGTAGATCATGGCAAGACGACCTTAACAGCAGCAATAACCAAAGTACTGTCATTTGCAGGCAGGGCGCAATT
>JAJFTJ010000018.1 GCA_021373015.1 Nitrospiraceae bacterium | reverse complement strand
ATTGACGCAGACTCCGCAGCTTATGCATTTAGCCCTGAATTCAGGCTCTGGAAGTGCGCCCGGAGGTCTTATTAGCCCGCCTGTCTCTATGTTTTGAAGCGGCGCTTCATGTCCTTCTTTGGTGAGGGATGCTTGTGAAGTGGATGTTAAAATCGGAAGTGAATTGCAGGCAATAAGAGCCCCTCCTCCAATCGCCGCTTTCTTTAGAAACTCTCGTCTGTTAATGCTCATGGTTGCCTCGGTTTTTAAATATGCGAGCAGCCGCCTTTGTCTCCATGATTGTGGCCGCTGCATGTATTTATAATTAAGAATTCAGAAAGATTTTTATTTGCCATAAGGTCAATATTTTCTTTTACTGTTTCAGCCTGAGCCCTATAAACCTTTAATCCTGATGCATTCAGTTTGTTAAGCGCTCCTGCTCCAATGCCTCCGGCCACTATTGCATCAAGGGCAATGTCTTGAAGCGAAGCCAGCGGATTGCATGCTCCATGCGAGTGAACTTTATTTTTGTTGTTAATATCGGTTACGCTTCCCGATTCTGTGTCATAAATAATGTAAAAAGCGGCAGACCCAAAATGCGCTGACAATTTGCTTTTTATTCCTTCATTTTGCTCTGTTGGAAAACATATCTTCATAAGATAACCTCCGTTTGTTTATGTGCATATGCACATTATAAATACATGATGATGCTGGTGTCAAGAAAATAAAAATATTTACGGCTATGTTTCGTATCTAATTGTTCTTGGCATATGATGTACTGTATGATAATAATGGTTTTTAAGCATATTAATAAAAATAGAATAAACGGAAGATCGCAGCTTGTCATGCCTCATATATAATTTTGACAGTTTTTTAAGGAGTATTTTCATATGGATATAGTTCTTGCAACCAGAAACAGGAAAAAACTTGAAGAGATTTTAAGAATAATAAGTGATAAAAACATCTCGTTTCACACGCTGAATGATTTTTCTGACTTCCCCGAGGTAATAGAAGACGGCAAAACATTCGAAGAGAATGCGATAAAAAAGGCTGTTCAAACAGCGCATTTTACAAACAAGCCCGTTGTTGCCGATGATTCAGGATTAGAGGTCTTTGCTTTGAGCAGAGCGCCGGGAATTTTTTCTGCGAGATATGCAGGGACGGGATCTAATGACAAGGAAAATGTTGATAAGCTTCTTCAAGAAATGAGAAATTTCAAAGGTGAAAAAAGAAAAGCTAGATTCGTCTGTTCAGCGGCTTTTGCTTTTCCTGATGGAAGCTTTAAGACATTTGAAGGTTTTGTTAATGGAATAATAATTGAGAAACCCAGAGGCAGGAACGGTTTTGGTTATGATCCCGTGTTTGTGCCTGAAGGTTTTGACAGGACATTTGCCGAGATGACTGCTTCCGAAAAAGATTACATCAGCCACAGAAAAATGGCTATAGATAAATTACGCGAATATTTAGAGAGCATATTATCCTTATAATTAAAACCTTATCTTTTAATAAATAAATTTTATGTTTGAATGAGAAATATGAATTTGACTTAAAATTGCTTCAAAGTCTATATTTATTGCTGATTTTTGTTTGCTTAAATTTTTTAAAAACGGAGGCATTAATGAGACTGGTATTATTAGGCGCACCCGGAGCAGGCAAGGGTACTCAGGCAAAGATGTTGATAGACAAGTACAGAATTCCCCAGATATCGACAGGAGACATATTGAGAAAGGCTGTGGCGGACGGCACGCCTCTTGGAATAAAGGCAAAATCTTTTATGGACAGCGGAGGACTTGTGCCTGATGAGGTTGTTATCGGTCTGATAAGAGAGAGATTACAGCAGCCTGACTGCAAAAAGGGTTTTATACTGGACGGATTCCCTAGAACCACTGTCCAGGCGGAAAAACTTGACGCTATATTAAAAGAACTCAATATGCCGCTTGATTTTGCATTGAGCATTGATGTTCCAAAAGACGATCTTATGAAAAGACTTACAGGAAGAAGGACATGCAAATCCTGCCAGCAGATGTATAACATATATTTTTCTCCGTCTAAAAAAGAAAACATATGCGACAAATGCGGAGGAAAGCTTTTTCAGAGAGATGATGATAAAGAAGAGACAATAAAAACAAGACTTGATGTTTATGAGGAAAAGACAGCTCCTCTTATAGATTACTACAATAAGAAAAGAATTTTAAAATCCATAAGCGGAGTTGGGACAATAGAACAGATATTCAAAAATGTCTGCTCAGCGCTTGAATAAAAACCGCCTTAATTTTTATGCGGTAAAGGTTGAATTCTAAAAAAGACTTAATATATAATCGCTATTGCTTCAAATTTCTGAGTCAAAAAATTATTAATTTTTTAGGGGAGGGGAAACATGAGCGGATTAATTCTTTTTGCTCTGCTTTGCGGCGCAGCCGGCGTTATATACGCTATTGCGACAGCATTATGGGTGCTTAAGCAGGATGCAGGCAGTGAACGCATGAAGCAGATATCAAACGCTGTAAAAGAAGGGGCATCAGCCTTTCTTACCCGCGAGTATAAGACAGTTGCCATAGTCGGCATAATCCTTGTTGCTGTGCTCTGGTACTTTCTTGGCAAGTGGACAGCAGCAGGATTTGCTATCGGCACTATCGGTTCTGCGCTCGCAGGATATCTCGGTATGATGGTTACTGTGAGGGCTAATGTCCGCACAGCACAGGCAGCAAGCAAGGGGCTTCAGTCAGCGCTCAGTCTTGCTTTCATGGGCGGTTCTGTTACTGGAATAGTTGTTGTCGGTCTCGGAATAATCGGGATAGCAGGTTATTATTACTTTGCAAAAACCTATGCTGGTGAAGAGGCATTCCATGCGCTTATAGGTCTTGGATTCGGGTGCTCGCTTATGAGCGTGTTTGCCCGTATTGCAGGAGGAATATATACAAAAGCAGCTGATGTTGGAGCAGACCTTGTTGGAAAAGTTGAAGCAGGAATTCCTGAAGACGATCCAAGAAACCCTGCGGTCATTGCAGACAATGTCGGCGATAATGTCGGCGACTGTGCTGGAATGGCAGCAGACCTTTACGAGACATACACAGTCACTGTTGTTGCAGCAATGCTGCTTGCAAAGACTGTTTTCGGACCTGAAAGCAGATGGATAGAGTTCCCGCTTCTGCTCGGCGGCATCTCGATAATAGCCTCGATAATCGGGACTTTCTTTGTAAAACTCGGCAAAAAACAGTATATTATGGGCGCTCTATATAAAGGCCTCGCAATTTCAGGCATGCTGGCAGCAGGAGCATTTTACTTTGTATCTGACAAATTCATCTCCAGCCTGACAGGAGCGGACGCAGGCGTATTTAGTTCATGCAGTGTATTTATGACAGCAGTTATCGGTCTTGTTCTCACAGGACTTATTGTAGTGATAACAGAATATTTTACGTCAAAGAGTTTTGCACCGGTCAAGCATATCGCATCTGCAAGCCAGACAGGCCATGCAACAAACATAATTGCAGGTCTTGCAGTCAGCATGAAGTCAACAGCAATGCCTGTTATTGTAATAGTCGCTGCCATACTCGGCGCATATTCTCTCGGCGGAGGTTTTCAGGGCAATGCAGGAGGCGGACTTTTCGCAATAGCACTGTCAGCAGTCTCGATGCTTTCAATGACAGGAATAATCGTTGCTATAGATTCATATGGTCCAATAACAGACAATGCAGGTGGAATTGCAGAGATGGCAGAGCTACCAAAAGAGGTTCGTGAGATAACAGACCCGTTGGATGCAGTAGGAAACACAACAAAAGCTGTTACAAAAGGATATGCAATAGGTTCAGCAGCTCTTGCAGCCCTTGTTTTGTTCGCAGAGTACTCAAGATCTTTCGGAGCAACCCTTGCATTTGATCTGTCGAACCCAAAAGTTCTCGCAGGATTATTTATCGGTGGACTTCTTCCATATTACTTTGGCTCGCTCTTAATGGAGGCTGTCGGCAAAGCAGCAGGAGGAGTTGTTGAGGAAGTGAGACGTCAGTTCCGCGAGATAAAGGGCATTATGCAAGGAACAGCAAAACCGGAATACGGAAAATGTGTTGACATCGTTACAAAGTCAGCAATAAAACAGATGATGCTTCCAGCGCTTATTCCTGTTGTTGCGCCGATAGCAGTTGGTTTTATCCTTGGAAGAGAGGCCTTGGGTGGAGTTCTTATAGGAAGCATAATCACAGGACTCTTTCAGGCAATTGCAATGACAAGCGGAGGCGGCGCATGGGACAATGCAAAGAAATATATTGAAGACGGAGCATTCGGCGGTAAGGGCTCAGGGGCTCACAAGGCAGCTGTAACAGGAGACACAGTCGGAGATCCTTATAAAGACACAGCAGGACCGGCGATCAACCCTATGATCAAGGTTATAAATATCGTTGCTCTTTTGATCGTGCCGATACTGCTTAAATTCGGTTTATAAAAAATATAGTTTAAAAGAGATTTTTTAAAGAGGAGTGTTTGGATTTATCCAAACACCCCTCTTATTTTTAGCCTTTACAGGTATGTCAATTTCTTTTTGTGTAGGGTAATCGACTATTCTATTCGAACATTATCTCGAACTTCGCCTTCGATGTGAAGCCCTGACTCTGCAGGTATGACACGAACTCCGAGAGGGAAATCCCCCTCTTTACGTTTTCCGCTTTGTAGTCTTTCCCTTTTATTCTGATAAAGCGTTGCGTCTGTTGATTTGCTTGTCTTTTCTTCTTGTCCAATGCCATGCGAACGTCCTCAAAAATCAAATAGCTTGATAGAACAATTTTATCATATATTCTCTATCACTGTTGCTGCCAAGAGTGGGAACATTATCTCGTGATGGCCTGTCAGCGCATAGCATGAGCCTTTGTTTATCGTGGGCCTTTTCAGCACATTCTGCCCAGGCCTGTAGTGCTGGATAAAATCCATATTAACTGTTGTGATGTTCTCAACTCTGTTTCCGAGATTTCGCGCGATTGTTAAAGCCTTTAAAAAAACTTCGGGCAGAATAACAGCAGAGCCGAGATTTATGTAAACTCCGCCTTCAAGGTCAGATACGACTGATGCAAGAAGTCTGAAGTCTCTGAGACTGCCTTCTCCGATTGCAGAGCCGTCAGCATTAGGATGCATGTGAACTATATCGGTTCCCACTGCAACATGAACGCTTGCAGGAATCCCAAGTCTGTACGCTGTGGCAAAGATGCTTTTGTCACTGAATCTGAATTTATTTTTGTATATCATCTCGCCTATAGATCTTCCTATGCCATATCCTTTTTTAACGCCGTCCATAATTGCCTTGTTGATGAATTCGCCTGTTTCTTTTGCCATGCCGAATCTTCCTGTTGCTAGTTCTGCTGCTACATCCTCTGATGTCTTTCCAGTATATGAGAGTTCAAAATCGTGGACAATGCAGGCTCCGTTTGTGGCAACAGCAGTAATTATATGTTTTTCCATCAGGTCTATGATTACAGACGATAGACCGACTTTTATCGGGTGAGCGCCCATCCCGAGGATTACGGGTTTTTTATTTTTTTTCGCTTTTATTATTGCGGTTACGATTGACCTTAGATCCTTTGCAGCCAGAATGTCAGGCATCTCGTCAATAAAGTTTTTAAATGATCTTCCTTTTTTGTGAGGTTTTGCCGTTGACGCCAGTTCAACCTTGCTCTTTCTTTTTGTGAGGGGATATGTCCTTATTTTTTTAAGAGAAACAGGTTCGTATTTTTTCATAGTGCTAAAATTTTAACACAAAAGGATTGATTTTATAACCAAAATTGTGGTATTACATATGTCTGGTTTTTAACAAAATTCTATTAACACAGTGAAGCACAAGGAGGTTTGAATTGCCGGCAAAAGCAGTTAAAAAGAAAAATCTTTCGACTCTCAAGAGAGTGAGACAGTCTGAAAAACAGAATCTTCGCAACACAGCAGTTCGTTCAAAGATAAAGACCATTTCAAAAAAAGTTGAAGAAGCTGCTGCAAAAAAGAACAAGGAACAGGCCGAGAAACTTTTAAGAGAGGCAACAAAGACAATACAGTCAGCTGTATCAAAAGGCATTGTTCATAAGAATACAGCGGCAAGAAAGATATCAAGGCTTGCTAAATTGGCTAAGGCTGTAGCTTAAAGCTGCAGCAGTCTTGCAAAAAGGTATTCCATCGGAAAACTGCCTCCGGAAGTTTTAATCTGGATATCAGCCGTGTTAAGCAGTTCCAATGCTTTGTAGTAATAATCCTTAGAGGTTTTGTCCTTTGCATAAGTGAACATTTTTTTGTACTGCCAGTTTATTGCGCCAAGGAGGCTGTAAGATTCGAACGACTCTGAAAGGGTTTTGTAGATTTTGAAAACTTTCTCGGAATTTTTTTCTTTCAAGGCTCCGGTTAAATCAAATACGCTGTAATCTCTGTTGCCTTCTACAATTTCTTTGATGTTCTCTATTGTAATTTCACTGCCCTCGCATAAAGAGAGTTTTTCAATTTCTGATGAAATAATTCCTATGTCAGGACCAAGTATTCCTATAAGATAATCAATTGCATTGTTTTTTATCGAGAGGCCCTTTTGCCCAATTTTTTCTTTAATCCACATAGGAAGTTCCTGCTCTCTTATATCAAGGCATATTGTCTTGATTCCCTTAAGTATTTCCTTGATGTCTGCCTTGATGCTCCCAGCGTACAGCATTATGAATGATGCATCTGGAGAAGGATTTTTTAGATAAGGCAGAAATTTTTTAAATTCTTTGCCTGGCAGTTTTTGAATGTTTTTAGCTATTACATACTTCCTTCCGCCGCAAAGAGACATGGTTTTCAGTGAATACATTATCTCTTCTGGCGTTGAGGTTCCTTCAGGAGAATCAAGGTCGAACAAGATAAAATTAAAATCCAGAGAATCTTCGGAAATCAATTTTCTTATCGCTGGAACAGATTCCCCAAGGAGATATGGATTCTCTGAGTAGAACATATAAATTGAAGAAGGAAGCCCTTTTTCAATTTCCTGCATAAAATTTTTACTGCTCATTTCTGGTATATAATGCCGGCGCGTATCTCTGAGGCAAGATTCTTGAGTGCAGTATCTGTTGCTGTTTCTTTTGATGCAACTATGCTTTGAATATTCCCTGCATTGTAAAAAGAGACGATGAAGGCTCCGCTATTCCTGAGTTCTTTTGTTTTGCCGTCAGGCGCTGTAAGAATAAATCTGCCTTTGACTATTACTTCGTATTCAACCGCATAGCCGTCTTTTTCCGATAACGGTCTTAAATGGAATTCATTTATAACTCCGCTTATGACATGACCTGCGCTTCTCGATATTACAAAACCGTTTTTCATAAGTTCGTCGGTCAATGCCTTGTAGAGCCTGTCTTCAAGTTTAGGTTCATAGGTCTTATTTTCGATCCTGCCTATTTTTACATATTCAAACGGCAGTGTATCTTTCCCCTGTATTGTATAGCCGCATCCTGCTATAAGAGGCAAGAAGCAGGCTGCAAGAAGCAGGAAGCAGAAACCATTTATGACTTTTAACTTATAACTTTTAGCTTTCATTTTATTCTCCAACTACTATATTAACAAGTTTGCCTTTTACAACAAAGACTTTTTTTATGGTCTTGCTGGCTGTAATCTCTTTAATCCTTGCATCACCAAGCGCTTTTCCCTTGACCTCGTCTTCTGAAAGATTTGCCGGGATATTAAGTTTTGACTTTACCTTGCCGTTAATCTGTACAACCAGTTCAATCTCATCTTCCTTTGCAATTTCATCGTCCCACGAAGGCCATTTTTTTTCTGAAATGCTTGGTTTATTGCCAATGGCTTCCCACATTTCTTCTGCAATGTGAGGCGAGAAAGGAGAAAGAAGCAAAAGCAGCATCTCGATGCTGAATTTAAATATCTTCCATTCTTCATCGGATTTAGGATGAGAAGATGTTATCTCGTTAACAAGCTCCATAAGCGCTGCTATAGCTGTATTAAAATGATATTCCTTCTCAATATCATTTGTAACTCTTTTTATTGTCTGATGAGTTTTTCTGAGCAGAGGCGAGATTGTTGTAATTTTTGAACTGATATCAGTTTTTTCCAGTCTTCCGCTGTTTTTGTATATCAGAGTCCAGACCCTGTTCAAAAACCTGTATGAACCATCAACTCCCTGATCAGCCCATTCAAGATCTCTTTCAGGCGGAGCTGCAAAAAGAGAAAAAAGTCTTGAAGTGTCTGCACCGTATTTTTTTATAAGATAGTCAGGGTCAATGACATTTTTTTTAGATTTCGACATCTTTTCGACTCTTCCGCGTTCAACAAGCCTGCCGCATTTAACGCACATCTCATCCTTTGCTTCTTCTGGGTAGAGCCATCCATGCTCAGGACATTTTAATGTGTCTTTGCATACCATCCCCTGCGTAAGAAGGTTTGTAAAAGGTTCATTAATATTCAGAATGCCAAGATCTCGAATAACCTTTGTAAAAAATCTCGAATAAAGCAGATGCAGGACTGCGTGCTCAACACCTCCGACATACTGGTCAACAGGCATCCAGTAACCTGTTTGGGATTTGAGATTTGAAATTTGAGATTTGAAATTAATATTGCCTTTGTCAAAGCAATACGCAATGAAATACCATGATGAATCAACGAATGTATCCATTGTGTCTGTTTCGCGCCTTGCCTTCTGGCTGCACTTAGGACAAGTAACATTCAAGAATTTTTCTGACTCTGCTAATGGAGATCCGCCTTTGCCTGTGAATTTTACATCTTCGGGCAGTATTACAGGCAGATCTTTTTCAGGTACAGGAACAGCTCCGCATTTATCGCAGTAAATTATCGGTATTGGAGTTCCCCAGTATCGCTGTCTCGATATTCCCCAGTCGCGAAGCTTGTAATTTATGACCCTTTTGCCCAGTTTTTTGGATTCTATTAATTTTGACATCTTTTCCCTTGCTGTTTCGCTCTCAAGCCCGCTGAAAGAGTCTGAATCAATAAGTACGCCGTCTTCTTCAAAGGCTTCTGTAAATTCTTTCTTTGTTTTGTTTTTCGAGTTCGGAGGCAGTATTACGGTTTTAATGGGCAGATTATATTTTTTAGCAAATTCAAAATCTCTCTGGTCATGCGCAGGAACAGACATGATCGCGCCTGTCCCGTATTCCATGAGAACAAAATTAGCAACATACACGGGGATTTTCTCATTGTTGACAGGATTGACCGCATGATGTTCTGTGAATAAACCTATCTTTTCATCAGCCTTTCCATACTGCTCTTTTATTTTTTTAAGAGCTTTCTTGTCAGCAACGAGTTTTTCAGCGAGTTCATGCGTGGGAGCAATACATAAGAACGTAGCTCCAAAGAGCGTGTCGGCTCTTGTTGTGAATATCTTTATTGCTTCATCAATCCCCTCAATCTTAAAAACTGCTTCGAGGCCTTCACTTTTTCCGATCCAGTTTTTTTGCATCAGAACTACTTTTTCAGGCCAGCCCTTCAACTCATCGCAAGCCTTAAGCAATTCCTCTGCATAATTCGTTATTCTTAAAAACCATTGTTCGAGTTCTCTTTGTATAACTGAGTTGTCGCATCTCCAGCATTTTCCGTCAATAACCTGTTCGTTTGCAAGAACAGTTGCGCATGATTCACACCAGTTGACGAATGAAGATTTTCGGTATGCCAGTCCCTTTTCATACATTTTTAAAAAGAACCATTGATTCCATTTATAGTATTCAGGGCTGCATGTTGCAACTTCTCTGTCCCAGTCATAGCTCAATCCCATGCGATTAAGTTGTTTTTTCATGTAAGCAATATTTTCATAAGTCCATTTTGCGGGATGAACGTTTTCTTTTATCGCAGCATTCTCAGCAGGCATTCCAAACGCATCCCATCCCATTGGATGAAGCACGTTAAAGCCTCGCATTTTTTTGTATCTTGCTATGACATCGCCGATTGCGTAGTTTCTAACGTGTCCCATATGTATTTTGCCTGAAGGGTAGGGGAACATTTCCAAACAGTAGAATTTCTTTTTTGATGAATCTTCTTTTGCCTTAAAAAGATTTTTCTCAGCCCAGTATTTCTGCCACTTGAGCTCTACATCCTGAGGATTATAGCGTTCTTCCAAATTTTTTCTCCTGAGTGCTATTTGTGATTTATATCCAATCTAAGAAATTAATCTTGTATAGGCGCGTCTGTTTTTATGTGAAGTTCTTTGAGCTGTTTCTGCTCAACGATAGAAGGAGCTCCTGACATAAGGCAGAACGCCTTCTGTGTTTTAGGAAATGCAATTACATCTCTTATCGAAGTTGAACCAACCATGAGCATTACAAGCCTGTCAAGTCCGAGTGCAATGCCTCCGTGCGGCGGCGCGCCGAATTGCAATGCATCGAGCAGAAATCCAAATTTAATCTTTGCTTCTTCTTCTGATATGTTTAGAATATCAAACATTCTTTTTTGTACATCCTGATTGTGAATTCTTATGCTTCCGCCGCCAATCTCATATCCATTCAATACAATATCGTATGCCTTTGCTTTTAATGATGAGAGAAGCTCTTTATCCTTAACATTTCCAGCAAGCATTTTTTCAATATCATTGTCCATAGGAGATGTGAATGGATGATGCATTGCCTGAAATCTTTTTTCTTCCTCATCCCATTCAAGCAGAGGGAAATCAATTATCCATGCAAATTTATACTCCTGTTTAATAAGTTTCAGTCTTTCTCCAAGCGCAAGTCGCATGCGTCCCAGAACATCATATGCAACCTTCGGCTTGTCGGCAACGAACATCATTAAGTCGCCGTCTTCAGCCTCGAGTCTCTGAGCAATTGACTTGAGAATGTCTTCTGGAAAAAATTTTGTTATCGGTGATTCAAACCCATTCTTAACTTTTATCCATGCAAGGCCTTTTGCTCCAAAAGACTGAGCTTCTGCTGTAAGGTCATCAACCTCTTTTCTCGAAAGTCCTGCCATTCCCTTGCCGTTGATTGCCTTTATGACTCCGCCTGATTTTATTGTGTCAAGAAATACCTTAAAAGAACTTTTTGAAGCAAGGTCAGTTACATCCTTTAGTTCGAGTCCAAATCTCAGGTCAGGCTTGTCGCTTCCGAATCTGTCCATTGCCTCTGTGTAGCTCAAACGCTGGAATGGGATTTGGATGTCAGTGTTTAGAACATCTTTGAATAGTTTTTTGATCATGCCTTCCATGAGTTTGAGAATATCTTCCCTGTCAATGAACGACATCTCAAGATCAACCTGTGTGAATTCAGGCTGTCTGTCTGCTCTTAAGTCTTCATCGCGAAAACATTTGACTATCTGAAAATATTTTTCTAACCCAGCAACCATTAATATCTGTTTGAATAACTGAGGAGACTGAGGCAGTGCATAGAAATGTCCGGGATTCAAGCGGCTTGGCACCAGATAATCCCTTGCTCCTTCAGGAGTCGATTTTGTAAGCATTGGTGTTTCTATTTCAAGAAAACCTTTTTCATCGAGATAGTCTCTCATGTTTTTCGAAATCTTATGGCGCATGATTAAATTTTTCTGCATATCAGGTCTTCTTAGATCAAGATATCTGTATTTTAGACGCAAAGCCTCACCTGCTTCTGCTGCCTCTTCCATGCTGTAAGGCAAAGGCGAAGCCTCATTCAGAACTTCAAGTTTTTCTACATACATCTCGACCATGCCGGTCGGGATGCCGGGATTTTCTGTTCCTTCAGGCCTTTTTCTTATTTCACCTGAGACAGAGATTACATATTCAGCCCTCAAATCATGGGCTGATTCATGCACTTCTTTGGCAACATCAGGGCTGAACACAATCTGACATATTCCACTTCTGTCTCTTAGGTCTATGAATATCAATCCGCCGTGGTCTCTTCTTCTAAATACCCAGCCTGAAAGATTTATGTTTGTACCAATCTGTTTTTCGGTTATCTCACCGCATACCTTGTCACGAATCATCTTGTTTCTCCCTTGACCTTTCTTACTTCCTCTGGTGTGAGATATCTGATAGCTCCAGGCTTCAAATCTCCTATATCAAGCCCGTTTATTCTGGTTCTCTTTAGTTTTATGACCTGATGTCCGACTTTTTCAAGCATTCGCCTTATCTGTCTCTTCTTTCCCTCGTATATTGTGATCTCAACCCATGAATTTTCCTGACCCTTTCTTAGTTTTTTAACCTTGGCAGGCAATGTCATCCCATCCATGAGCTTAACGCCTTTTTTTAATTTCTCTGCATTTTCATCTTCAAGCAGCCCTTTTATTTTAACATGATAGGTTTTTGGAATTTTCTTGGACGGATGAAGCACAGAGTGCGTGAAATCCCCGTCGTTTGTTAAAATAAGAAGCCCTTCTGAATCATAATCAAGCCTTCCAACAGGATATACCCTGTATTTTATCTTCCTTATAAAATCTCTGATCGTGGGTCTGTCCTCATCTTCTGCCATAGTTGTCAAAACTCCAACCGGTTTATACATCATCAGATAGATTTTCGGTTCTGGTCTTATGAGAAGTTTTCCATTAACTTTGATATGGTCTTTTGAAGGATTTGCTTTCATTCCAAGAATTGCTGTTTTGCCGTTGACAGTAACTCTGCCTTCGAGTATCATCTCTTCAGCAGCGCGTCTTGAGGCTATTCCCATCTTGGCAATTATTTTCTGAAGTCTTTCTTCCATAGTTAAGAATGATAACATAAAGCTGGTTATATGGACAGATATGACAGAGTAATTTATACAGCAAATCCTGAAAAAGGATTGTTAAAGACAAGGGATGTCTGACTCATAATCTTTATAATCGACAGATTATCAAAATGGCATGAGGTCTTTCTTTTAAGAAAAAGCGAATTTTATTTTCAGCTACGAGGTTTTTTTATATGGTGTCGTATAAGGATTTTTCCTAAGCCTTCCCTTGTCCTTGCAGAAATCACAAATATCTGTTTTCCCATGACATACATCGTATCTGACTGATATAATCTAAGGAAAATTTATGGGACATATGAAATTCTTAAAACTTGTTGAATATTTTGAACGCCTTGAGGCAACAACAAAACGTCTCGAGATGTTTGATATCCTTGCAGAGCTTTTCAAAGAAGCAAATTCTGATGATATAGACAAGATAATATATCTCAGTCAGGGTCAGTTTCTTCCCCCGTTTCATGGACTTGAGATCGGCATGTCAGAGAAACTCTTAATCCGTGCAATATCAGATGCTACAAGCACACCGACAAAAAAAGTAGAGGATTCATTCAAGCGCACAGGCGACCTTGGAGAAACAGCAGTTGAACTTGTGACAAGCAAAGGAGATAATCTGACTGTTAAAAAAGTTTACGAAGAACTTACTGATGTTGCACAAAAATCAGGAACTGGCAGTGTAGAAAAGAAGATCTCATTCCTTAGCAACCTTTTAAAAGGTGTTTCTGCAAAAGAGGCCAAATACATTGCAAGATTTGTAATAGGCAGATTAAGGCTTGGCATTGGAGATCCGACTGTTCTTGAAGCATTGGCGCTGGCACAGGGAGACAGAGGGCTCAGGCCTGATCTGGAAAGGGCATATAACCTGTGTTCTGATTTAGGTTTGGTTGCAAAGACACTACTTGAAAAAGGGATGCAGGGAGTAAAAAAATTTCATGTTATGGTTGGATATCCTATTAGAATGGCATTGTGCGAGAGGCTTCCTTCCTCAGAAGATATAATAGAAAAAATCGGCAAGGCTGCTGTCGAGGCAAAATATGACGGGTTCAGGGTGCAGATTCATAAAAATAAAAATAATATTGAGATGTTCTCTAGAAATCTCGAAAGAACTACGCACATGTTCCCTGAGATCAGAGAGGCGGTAAAAAAATTCATTCAGGCGGAAACAGCGATAATCGAAGGCGAGGCGCTTGCATACAATGAGGCAACCGGCGAGCTTCTTTCATTCCAGGTAACGATCCAGAGAAAGAGAAAACACGGAATAGAAGAGATTGCAAAAGAATTTCCGCTAAAATATTTTGCATTTGATCTTCTCTATGTTGACGGCGAGGATTACACGCCAAAATCATTTGAGGAAAGACGCACAAGACTTGAGAAGATAATAAAGAAAAATTCCGTGATGGAGCCTTCTGAATTGTTTATCACTGATAAGCCGGAGGAAATCACAAAATATTTTGATGAGGCTGTTGCAAGAGGGCTTGAGGGTGTTGTTGCAAAGAGGCTTGATGCTTCTTACGCTGCCGGCAGCAGGAATTTTAACTGGATAAAACTCAAGCGCAGTTACAGAGGCGAACTTGCTGATTCGATCGACGTATGTATAGTAGGTTATTTCAGAGGCAAGGGCGCAAGAGCAGAATTCGGAGTCGGCGCTCTGCTTGGCGCAGTTTATGATCCAAAAACTGACACCTTTAGAACAGTGAGCAAGATAGGCTCAGGTTTCACAGAGGATGAATTAAGCCAGCTCAAAAAAATGATGGATAAAATTTCTCTCAAACATAAGCACCCAAGGGTTGATTCAGTGATGGAGGCAGATGTCTGGGTCGAACCCAGATATGTTGTTACAGTAAATGCTGATGAGATAACGCGCTCACCGTCTCACACAGCAGGCAGAGATAAGAATGGGGTTGGTTATGCTCTCAGGTTTCCAAGAACAGTCGGTTTTTTGAGGGATGACAAAAAACCAGAAGACGCTAATAGTGTAAAAGAAATAATCGAGCTTTACGATATTCAAAAAAAAGTGAAAATAGGCTAAATATATTTTTTGTGAAGAACCACAAACTTATCGAAATCTACAAGAAACTCTACAAGGCTTTCGGTCATCAAGATTGGTGGCCGGGAGACTCGCCTTTTGAGGTGGCAGTCGGAGCAATCCTTACTCAGAACACAAACTGGGGAAATGTCGAGAAGGCAATCAATAATCTGAAAAAAGAAAAGGCTTTGAAGGCAAAGACAATTCATGAGATGCCTGTAAAAAAACTGGCATTATTAATAAGACCTGCCGGTTATTTCAATGTCAAGTCAAAGCGTTTGAAGTCATTTATAAACTTTCTCATGAACGATTATCATGGAAGCATGCAGAGATTGAAAAAAGACAAGATGAATTCTCTCAGGCAGAAACTTCTTTCTGTTAATGGGATAGGCCATGAAACAGCAGATTCGATTCTGCTCTATGCACTTGATAAACCAATCTTTGTAATTGATGCTTACACAAAGAGAGTGCTCTCGAGGCATAAGATTCTCGGATATGATGAGTCTTACGAAAAATTTCAGGAGCTTTTTCATTCATCTCTAAAAAGAGATGTTAAGTTATTTAATGAATATCATGCGCTCTTTGTAAGGCTCGGGAAAATGTTTTGTAAGACAAAGCCGGATTGTGAAGGTTGTCCATTGAATTTAATATGATTGACATACAAGGGATAACATTTTCGCTCTCGCAGAGTCGTACCGACATTCTCGGGCTATTGCCCTCCGAGGTATTTTGCCTCTTGATTAAACAATTTTTACTGTCAGATTATCGGCAAAGTAAAACCGCTCAAATATCATCCCTTGTATGTCTGATAAGAAAAAGCAGGACTGAACAATGAAAATTCTTTCTCTCGGATATTCTCCATGCCCAAATGACACATTCATTTTTTATGCGCTTGTGCACAAAAAAATCGATACTGGCGATTTAAGATTTAATGAGATGCTTCTTGATGTCGAGGCTTTGAATCAAAAAGCAGAAAAGACCGAACTTGATATAACAAAAGTTTCTTATCGGGCATTTGGAGAATTCAGGGATGATTATTGTCTTCTTCGCTCTGGCGGAGCGCTCGGCAGAGGCTGCGGTCCTATTGTTGTTTCTCAAGAGAATTACAGAATGGAAGATTTAAAAGGCAAGAAGATTGCGATTCCGGGAAGGCTAACAACAGCATTTCTTTTATTGCAGCTTTATGACCCTTCATTCAAAGACAATGTTGAAGTCATGGTTTTCAGCGACATCATGGAGGCTGTGAAAAACAAAAAAGCGGATGCCGGTTTGATAATACATGAGAGCAGATTTACATATCCTTCATACGGACTAAAGCAGGTGATCGACCTTGGCGAATGGTGGGAAAAAGAAACAGGGCTGCCTATTCCCTTGGGATGCATGATCGCAAAAAGAACTTTTGGAAAAGATCTGATAAATAAAATTGACAGGATGATAAAGGATAGTGTGCTCTATGCAATGAGCCATAGGAATGAAACAAGAAAATATATAAAGGAACATTCGCAGGAACTCGATGATGATGTTATCGATAAGCACATTAATCTCTATGTTAATGATTATTCAATTGACACAACCGATGATGGAATCAAAGCAATTGAGGAACTTTTCAGAATTGCAGAGGGAAAGGGTATAATCCAAAAATCCTCAAAGCCGATTTTCATATGAGAGATGGTGTAAAATACTTATCTAAAGATTTTGTCTGAACATGAGAATATATACAATACATAAAGAAATACTAAAAGAACTTGCGCTTACATTTTGCCTGAGCGTGGTTGCACTTAATTTTATACTGATGATGGAGAAGATTCTCAAGTTAAGCAGACTCTTCTCTGTTGTAGGCGCTTCTTTTTTTGATTTGGTAAAAATTATTCTTTATCTTCAGCCGCCGATGCTAATACTCACTCTTCCAATGTCTCTTCTTGTAGCAACTCTGATTACATACGGAAGGATGAACACGGATAATGAGATTATAATCCTGAAGTCAAGCGGTATGCATTTTAGAATGATTGCCATGCCTGTGTTTGCACTCGGGATAAGCTGTTTTCTTGCAGGCATACTTGTCAGTTTTTATCTCGGACCTGCAAGCATGATAAAACTCAGAGAGACAGTCTCAAATGTTTTGACAAGCAGGGCTCCAGCTGCAATTGAGGAAGGAGTTTTCACAAGTATATTTAAGGATATTATGGTTTATGTTAAGAATAAACCGGAATCAAACACGGTAAGAGAAGTTTTTGTTTATGATGAGAGGAACAAAAAAGAGCCCAAAGTCATAATGGCAAAAGAAGGGAAGATATCAGTCACTGATGAATTTAGAATGTCTTTTTATCTCAAAGACGGCTATATACATTTCGTTAAAGGAGACAGTTCAACAGAGGTTTATTTTGCTGGATATAATATGTCAATGGGTTTTTCCGGCGATCCGCCCTCAAAAAAAAAGAATGAGCTTACACCACTTGAGCTTTATAATGAATTCAAAAAACAGTCAGGGCAGGATGCTGTTTCATTTATTCTTGAATTCCACAGGAGACTGTCTCTGCCTTCGGTCTGTCTTTTGCTGATGCTTCTTGGTCCGCCGCTTTCGCTTATTGCCGGAAAGACAGGAAGATTAGGCGGGCTTACTCTGGGACTCTCTGTGTTTGTTGCTTTTTATATTTTACTTATATATGGAGAGAATATGGCAAGAAACGGAAAGATAACTCATTATCTTGGCGGATGGGCTCCTGTAATAGTGCTTGGAATATTAGCCGTATTTCTATTCAGAAGGGAAAGCAACAAATAAAAATGCTAATAATTCAGCGTTACTATTTAAAAGATTTTTTTAAGGTCTTTGGAGTTCTCGGGGCCGGACTTGCTGTTGTCTTCAGCCTTTTAGAACTTATTAATAGGGTAGATGAACTGCTTCCTTACAAACCATCATTTGGGAAGTTGCTTCTCTACACTTTGTATAATTTCCCCAAAAATTTTCTTTATCTTCTTCCACTTGCTGTTCTCCTCTGTAGTCTTTTTATCTTCAGCCAGGCAATAAAGAGAGAAGAGATAACTGCAATCAGGGCAGCAGGAGGAAAGTTAAAAGAACTGTTAAGACCTTTTTTAGTATGCGGCTTGTTATTAAGCTTATTCGGTTTTTTCCTCGCAGAGATAATAGTTCCTGAGGCGTCTAAAAGATCTTTAGAGCTGAAAGAAAAGATTATGAAAAAAGACAAGAGCTTTTCTTTTAAAGAAGGAACCGTATGGCTAATGGCATCAGGCGGTACAATTGTCAAGATAGGTTTTTATTATCCTGAGAAGAATTTTTCGAGGAATGTGAGCATTTTCAAGCTGGCTAACGGAGGGCTTCAGGAGAGGATTGAGGCAGAAGAAGGAGAATGGATAGAGGGGGAAGACAAGGGATCAGGACAGGGAAGAATGAAATTGAAAAAAGTAATTGTTTATGATATGCAGAATAGTTCTGTAAAAAAATATGACGAAATGGATTATCCTATGGCTGAATCCCCGTCTGTTTTTGCCGGAAATATACTAAAACCTGAGGATATGGGAATAATAGGATTTTATAAATATACAAAGAAGCTTGAAGAGGCGGGCTTTAAAAATCTGAAGCTCACAGTTGATCTGAATTCAAGGGTTGCATACCCTCTTATTAATTTCTTCATGATAATGCTTGGAATTTCCCTGCCAATGGCAGGAAGGATGGGTGGAGGGCTTGTAACAACAGCAATAGGCATTGGAATTAGCCTTGCTTACTGGTTCAGTCATGCAATGTTTTTGTCAATGGGATACACAGGAATTCTTCCGCCTTTTGTGTCTGCCTGGACTATTCCTTCTGTATTTTGTATTGTTGCAATCGCTCTTTTCAGAAAAATCCACGAATGAAGCTTTCTTGACATATTTCGGGGTAATACATAAAATTTAGGCATGGGTGAATCTGAAAAAGTTGTCTTAAGGTTTAATGACGGGAAGGTATTGAAGGGGCATATCGAGAATTTTTCAGAAACTTCTTCTGAGGTTATTTTTGAAGATAGTGACGGCAAGGGAATTCTCTCAGTCTCACTCGATAAACTCAAGGCAATATTTTTTGTTAAGTCATTTGAAGGCGACAGTAAATATATAGAAAAAAAGAAATACGGGATAAGACAGACTGAAGGCAGAAAAATTTACATAAAATTTGCAGACGGGGAATCGCTGGTAGGATATGTTAAGGGAGATACTCCATGGGGAAAAGGTTTTTTTATATCTAAACCCGATGAAAAATTAAAAGGCTTTTTCCTTATTCCAACCGACACAGACAGCAATAATATAAGGACATTTGTAGTAAGGTCATCTGTAAAAGATATTACAGCCCTTCCATGAAGGGTACTGCTCTAAAAATAAAAAGCACCAGGAATTAAGAATGAAAACCATGAAAAAAATTATCAGATTGTTTGTTATAACAGCTTTGTTTTTGATTTCCATATACAGCGTGAGTTCTGATGCTTCCATTCTTCTGGACAGAGTTGTGGCTATTGTGAATCAGGATGTCATAACATGGGGCGATCTTTATAAAGCCATGGAGTTTGAGGCAAGCGAGAAGATGCGCGGGATAAAGCCTGAGGAAAAAAGAAAAATATTCAAAGAAAGCGAAGGATTTTTTCTCGAGAGCATGATTAATATGACGCTTCAGTTACAAGCAGCGAAACAAGTGGGAATTAATATTTCTTCAGAAGATGTTAATGAGGCGATTGCTGATATTAAAAAGAAATATAATTTGGATGATGCTGCATTGGTTGATTTTTTGAAAAAAGAAGGCATGACCTTAGATGAATACAAAAAGAAACTTGCCGAGCAGTTAATGATTGGCAGGATTATTACACAGCAGGTAAAAAGCAAGGTTGTTGTCAGTGATAAAGATGTGGAGAAATATATACTTGAAGGCAATGACCCTGTTCTTCAGGGAGAAGCTTACAAGATCAGCCAGATATTTTTCAAAAATCCATCAGTCAATACTGACAAAAAAACACTAGAGGAAAAGGCAAATACACTGATACAGAATGTAAAGGGCGGAACAAATTTTGCTGATGCTGCAAAAAAATACTCAGAGGATTCATCATCAAGTCTGGGCGGGGATCTTGGTTTTGTTAAAAAAGATGCAATGGCAAAAGAATTTGCTGATGTAATAACAAAAATGAATGTTGGCGACATAAGCGAGCCGTTCTGGACTGCAAACGGACTTCATATTGTAAAGCTGCAGGAAAAGATTGAGCAGTTGAGCGGGACTGCACTGAAGGACAAAGCAAAGAGCAGACTTTATGAAATATATTTTGTGCAGAAATATAAGAATTGGCTGCGCGGTCTCAGAGACAATTCCAGCATTGAGACAAAACTCTAAACACCTGAATAAATTGTATAGAACGGAGGTTATCCTGCCATGTTGAAAATAGGCGTTCTTGCATCAGGACGCGGTTCTAATTTTCAGGCAATAATCGATTCCATTAAAAAAGGCGCTGTCAAGGCAAAGATAAAAATACTGATAACAGATGTTCCTTCTGCTTACGTTGTTGAGAGGGCTAAAAAACACAGTATAGATCATCTTTATTTAAATCCCGCTGCATTTGAGACAAAAAATGATTTTTTTTCAGCGATTGCTGATGAGCTTAAATCAAGAGATGTTGAACTGGTGGTGCTTGCAGGATTTATGAGGATTGTTAAAAAACCCTTAATAGATGCATTCAGAAACAAGATAATAAATATCCATCCTGCGCTTCTTCCTTCATTTCCAGGGCTTCATGGGCAGAAGCAGGCACTTGATTATGGTGTGAGAATTTCCGGCTGCACTGTTCATTTTGTTGATGAAGGGATGGATACAGGTCCGATAATCATTCAGGCAGCGGTTCCGGTTCTGCCCGATGATACTGATGATGCGCTTTCAGAGCGGATACTCAGTTATGAGCATAAGATTTTTCCTGAGGCTATAAGGCTTTTCGCTGAAGGCAGACTTGAAATGCGAGGCAGAAAAGTTTTTATAAATAAGCATGCGGCCAAGTCCTTGAATATAGTAAATCCCCCATTAAAGAAATAGATTCAACACAAATATTTCCGATAGAATAAATATATGAAACTGCGAATATCAGGCGGAGAGTTTAAAGGCAGAAAGATAAGCTCAAAAAAAAGAAAGACTTCTTCTAATGATCAAGACTCATTAAGGCCTACTTCGGCAAAGGTAAGGGAATCGATATTCAACATAATTGCAGGGATTCACGAAGGGTTTATATTCATTGACCTGTATGCAGGGACAGGCGCAGTTGGCATCGAAGCAATAAGCAGAGGAGCGGCAAAGGTTTTTTTTATCGAGACAGACAGAAAAAGATCTTCGTATATTCAAAAGATGATCGATAAGTACAATTGCGCTGACAAAGCAGATGTTACATGTTCTTGCGCAGATGATTTTATAAGAAATGCGATTGATGAAGGCATGAAGGCTGATGTGATCTTTGTTGATCCGCCTTATCATTCGAATGAGCTTGATAATATAATGGAGATTTTGTCTGATGGCCAGATGCTTAGCGATGATGGTATAATCATTGCCGAGCATCATTCAAAAAAGAAATTGTCTGAAGAGACAGGGAATCTCAGGCAGAAGAAGACTTATAAATACGGTGATACAACATTAACTTTGTTTAGGAAGGCAGAATGAATAAGGTAGCGGTATGCCCGGGCACATTTGACCCGATAACAAACGGCCACATTGATATTATCAAAAGAGGGCTCAGAATATTTGATGAGGTGATTGTTGCGATCACCACAGCCCAGAAAAAACAGCCGTTATTCACAGTTGAAGAGAGACTGGAAATCATAAAAGATGTTTTCAAAAATTGCAAAAATGTAAGAGTGGAAAAATTCGACGGTCTGCTTATTGACTATGTAAAAGCAAGAAGCGGACTCAGCATAATAAGGGGCTTAAGGGCTATATCTGATTTCGAATATGAATTTCAGATGGCTCTGATGAACAGAAGACTGAACCTCTCTGTCGAGACTGTGTTCATGATGCCGTCTGAAGAATATACATTCCTTACGTCAACTATAATTAAAGAAATTGCATCATTCGGAGGCACAGTAAAGGGACTTGTTCCTCAAGTTGTTGAAGAAGCTTTAAGAAGAAAATTTAGGAGGCAGTAGTGATCACGATTGAGGATTTTACAAAGATTGAATTGAAGATCGGTAAGGTGTTAGAAGCAAACAGGGTGGAAGGCTCTAATAAATTAATTGTAATGAAGGTAGATACAGGCGAGGAAAGGCAGATAGTGGCAGGAATCGGCAAGGCATATGCGCCTGAAGAACTTATCGGCAAGTCTATTGTCGTTGTAGCAAATCTCGAGCCTGCAAAACTTATGGGTGTTGAATCTCAAGGAATGCTTCTTGCCGCATCTGATGACGAAGGAAAGCTTTCTGTGATTTCTCCTGAAAGAGAAGTCAAGGCAGGGGCAAGGGTAAAATAAGATCACAACTCAAAAATCTCTCCTTTATCAGGAACATGGGTTTTAAAGCCGAAGCGTTCTTTTATTAATTCAGCGAACTTTAAGGCTGTTTCCTCTTCACCATGCACAACGAATATCTCAGGATGATCTTTGAATTCCTCGAGCCACTCGAGAAGTTCTTTCTGGTCTGCATGTGCAGAGAATCCTCCAAGTGTGTATATCCTTGCCCTGACAGCAATGTTTTCTCCAAGCACAGGCACAACCCTTGAACCATCAACAATCTTCCTGCCTAATGTTCCCTTTGCCTGAAATCCTGTGAATATAACACTGCTCTCGGACCTCCAGAGATTATGCTTAAGATGATGCTGTACTCTTCCTCCTTCGCACATTCCGCTTCCTGCAATGATTATTGCCCGAGATTTTATTTTATTCAGAGCCATTGATTCCTCGACTGAATGTGTAAATGTAATCTTTATGCCATCAGAAAGACCCTGATTAAGAAGACTCTTTGCTTCTTCATCATAGAGTTCTGGATGCGAAAGATATTTTTTTGTTATCTCTTCAGCCAACGGACTGTCGATATATACATTAATTTTATAAAGTCTCTTTTCGCGGACGAGTTGATTCAACACATAGAGAAGATCCTGAGTTCTTCCAACTGCGAATGCAGGGATTATGACATTGCCTCCTCTGGTGAATGTTGTCTTTATTGCTTCAGCAAGCTCATTAACAGTATCGTCAAAATTTCTGTGAAGTCTGTTGCCATAGGTTGATTCGATCACAATATAATTAGCATCAGATGTAATTGCCGGGTCATGCATTATAGGATTGCCTTTTTTCCCAATGTCGCCTGAGAAGAGAATTTTCTTTTTCTGCGGACTATCCTGAAACCAGAGTTCAAGGCTGGATGATCCCAGTATATGACCGGCATCAACAAATCTGAATGTGATTCCCTTTCCTTTGTGTTCAATCTGTCTGTATGGAACTCCTTTAAAGAATTTCAGGGCTTCTTCAACATCTGCAGTTGTGTAAAGAGGTTCGACAGGTTCTCCGCCTGAACGCAATGCCTTTCTTGTAAGCCATGCAGCATCTGACTCCTGAATGTGTGCAGAATCAAGAAGCATAGGCTTAACAAGATCTAATGTTGCAGGAGTTGATATGATATCTCCCCTAAAGCCTTCCTTAACAAGTTTTGGTATCATTCCGCTATGGTCCATATGCGCATGTGTCAGTAAAAGATATTCGATTTCTGATGGATTAAAAGAAAATGGATTTTTGTTGGTTGTATGTGAATTATTTCCCTGAAACATCCCACAATCGACAAGTATTTTAGTCTCTGCTGTTTCAAGAAAGAAACAGCTTCCTGTTACTGTTTTGGCTGCACCTAAAAATTGTATCTTCAAAAATCACCTCTTATAATCAAATTATAATCAAAGAATAAAATTTATTTAAAAAATTTTAACAGTTTTATTATAAAATGTGTATATGCGAAAAATCTATTTGTATGGATGGATTTTTGTTTTGCCTATGCTTTTTGCATCCTGCGCATCAACCAAGACTCAGCAGGGAATTGGCGCTGGAGAACTTAAAAACAGCCTTCCTGTGTTTGAGAAAAATTTGTTGGAAGATGTCGGGTCAATTGCAGTCTTGCCATTTTACGGAGATAAATATAATTGGAAGAATGTCACATACAATGTGCTTTTATCCAAATCAAAGACCTCAGTGATTTCAAATGAAAAAACTGAAAGAGCGGTAAAGGAAAATAAAAAGGACATCTCAAACCTTAAGCCTGATAACAGGGTGGAAATCCTGAGCAGAATAGGTAGATCATTGCAGTCAGATGCTGTTCTCAACGGAGTTATTCTGAGCAGCGGAGGTAATAATGAGATCGTACTTCAGCTGGTTTCATCAATTGACGGAAGGATACTATGGTGGCAGGCAGTTAATTTCCAGCTTGAAGACAATCAGATAGCCCGCTCTGAGCAGATATTAATAATCAGAAAGATGCTAGAACCGGTTTTTTTGCATTTAGGTAAAAGTTCAAAATCAAAGATTATTGATAAAACACCGGAAACAGATAAAAAGTCTATTGAAATAAGCCCTATGTGATCATGGAACCGACCCTTAAAATCATAATGCAGTGCCCGAAGTGTCTTAAGGAATTTTCCCTTGATACCGGCTATTGTGAATCATGCTCGGTTATGCTTGAACCAATAGAGATGCAGGAACAGGATTCTTCTGAGAAGAAAGCAGTAAAAAAGAAAACGCTTAAAGATGACCTGAGAGGTGAAAAGCTGGAGGATGTAAAGATAGATTCTTTGAAAGCTGACATAGAAAGCAAGTTCATATCAGCGTTGCTTCATGAAAAATTTCAGCTCGAAAAAAGACTGGCAAACAAGCAAAAGACATTTACTGAACTTCAGGGCAAGAAATCAGACATGGATTATTCTGATTACATAAATGATTTTGAGAAGAAAGAGACAGAGATAGATGACATTGCAAAAAAAACAGAGAAGATCAAGGCAATGCTTTATAACCTAAAAAGGAAGGTTGAGGCTGATATATCGAATCTTGTTTTAAAAATAAACAATATCCCCAAACAGAGTTTTTTCTGGTTTCTGACTGCAAATGGCCGTTATCGTGATATGCTTGTTTCCGAACTGAATGTAAAAAAAGCGCTTATGAATATCATGTCCGGGAAGAAGTCCCGTCATTATTTCCGGTTGAAGAAAATTAAGAGAATCTTTTTTTTGTTTTTATTTTCGGTTTTGATTTCACTCGGCATTTCATTTTATTTCATTGCGAATTTTTACAGGGAGCAGGTGCAGATAATAAGCGGAACACAAAAAGAGAACATAAGCAAAGCTTCAATCGAGAAAGAACATGTAATTGCCCTGCTCGAAGACATAAAAAGCGCTAACTTTAGAGGCGATATAAAATTGTGGGAATCAAGATATACAAAACAATATCTCAAATCTCAAAACAGGAGGCAGCAACAGATTGAACAATGGAAGAGATTTAACTTCAAGGCCTTGGATTACAAACTTGTGAATTTAACACAGAAAGGTGATAAGGCAAGCGGAGTCATTGTCTGGAATATGGAACTCATATCAAAAGGCAAAAAGCAGGGGAAGATAATCACTCAAAAACTTTATGCGGATTTTATATTAGAAAACGGTATGCTCAAAATCAGTTCAGTGAGAAAAGAATAGAAGACGATAATGGGCAGATTAAATTTTTGTAATCTTGAGTTTTGCTATTTTCTTGTCTTCCATTTCCAGTATGAGAAAACGGAGATTGTGATATCTGACCTGCTCGCCTATTTTAGGAAGTCTTCTGAATAACCCGAAAACAAATCCTCCGATTGTATGAAAATCGCCTGTTAAAACTTCAGTCCCGACGAGCTCATTTACTTCATCGATGCCTGTCTGACCGGCAACTATAAAAGTTCTTTCGTCGATAACTTCAACTTCTTTTTCTGATTCCATTCCCTCGAATTCGTCCTGAAGTCCTCCGACGATTTCCTCAATGATATCTTCGAGTGTTATTAACCCAGAAGTCCCTCCGTATTCATCAACGATTATCGCGATCTGGAATTTATTTTTCTGCATCTCATCAAGAAGCTCAGTAGCCATTTTGTTTTCAGGAATGTAATAGGCTTCTCTTACAAGATCTTTTATTGACAGGTTTTTCTGTATGTTTTTCTTAGAGGCTTTTATCAGTATATCTTTTACATAGAGAATGCCTACGATGTTGTCTATGTTTTCCATGATAACAGGATAACGAGAATACCCTTCTTTGGAAACAAGTTTTAATGCATCGTCAACAGTCCCATCAAAAGGTATCGAGACTATTTCTGTACGTGGGACCATTACTTCTGTGACGACCTTGTCTCCGAACTTAAATACATTATGCAGCATCTCTTTTTCTTCTGTTTCAAGCGTGCCTTCTTCTTCACCGATCTTTATCATTGTCTTTATCTCTTCTTCTGTAATAAGGGCTGATACAGGCCTTGCTTCTCCGCCGAATAATTTGATGATGAAGTTAGATGATACTTTAAATATCCATACGAGAGGAGATAAGATTTTAATATAAATCTCAAGGGGTGTTGCGAGGAACAAAGAGACCTTTTCGGCATAAGTCACTGCAAAGGTTTTGGGTGCAAGTTCTCCAAAAACAACTGTGAGAAATGTCATCACTATTGTTGCTATGATTATCCCGTCTTCTCCAAAATATTCAAGAGCCAGTGCTGTTCCTATTGAGGTTGCAAGCACTGTAAAAAGATTTCCTGACAGGATTACGGCACTGAAGAGCTTGTCATGTTCGTCGAGTATCTTCTGAACAACCTTTGCTCTTTTATCGCCTTTCTCAAGAAGATTTCTTATGCGGATCTTGTTTACAGCAATGAAAGAGGATTCAGAACTCGAAAGTATTGCTATCGCGAAAAGCGAAAATGCAACGACGAAAAGAAGAAATATAATATTAAGTTCCATCCTATTGTTTTAGTTTCTTAATGATTTCATCAGCGACTTCTGATGTTTTTGCAGCGCCTGGGTCGTCAGGCCTTGACTTCATGTCATAGGTTACGTGTTTCCCTTCCTCTATAACGCTTGCAATTGCATTCTCAAGTTTTTGTGCGGCATTTGATTCATTAAGATGTCTCAACATCATAACTCCTGAGAGCATCATAGCAATTGGATTAATCTTGTTCAAGCCTTTGTATTTTGGAGCGCTGCCGTGTGTCGGCTCGAATACTGCTATCTTATCTCCGATATTTGCGCCTGGGGCAAGACCAAGCCCACCAATCAAACCTGCGGCAAGGTCTGAGAGTATGTCACCGTATAGATTAGGCAGTACAATGACATCATAAAGTTCCGGCTTCTGCACCAGCTGCATGCACATGTTGTCCACAATCCTGTCTTCAAATTCTATGTCAGGATATTTTGCAGCCACATTTCTTGAAACTTCAAGAAAAAGACCGTCAGAAAATTTCATTATATTTGCTTTGTGCACTGATGTGACCTTCTTTCTTTTGTTCTTTCTTGCGTATTCGAAAGCAAATTTTACTATTCTTTCAGTGCCATAAACAGATATTGGTTTAATGCTTATGCCAGAATCATCCCTTATATTATTTTTTGTAGAGGTTTTTATAAATTCAATAAGTTTTTTTGTTTCGTCTGAGCCTTTTTGAAATTCGATTCCAGCATACAAGTCTTCTGTATTTTCCCTGACAATAACAAGATCTATATTTTCGTATCTGGAGCGTACGCCCTTAAAGCTTTTGCAAGGCCTCAGGCAGCAATAAAGATCCAGTTCCTGTCTTAAGGCAACATTTACGCTTCTGAATCCCTTCCCAACAGGTGTTGTAACAGGACCTTTAATCGCAATTTCATTTTTTCTTATAGAGTCGATTACGCGCTGAGGAAGCGGGCTGCCTTCTTTTTGATAAACTTCTTCTCCTGCATTCTGGACGTCCCATTCTATTTTTACGCCTGTTGCTTCTATCACTCGGGTTGTTGCGTCTGAAATCTCAGGTCCTACGCCGTCTCCTGGGATAAGGGTTATTTTATACATTGAAGAGATCTCCTTGAACTTAGTTTAATCGAATTTAGGATCAAACAGCCGAGGATTTAAAAGTGAATTCAGAAACTTAAATCCTCGACCACTTAGTTTTAAGCGTTAACAATCATTATCTGTTTTGCAATATCTGGATAAGTTGCTATGAACTTAAGTTCATCGTCAGTAAGAGGTTTCTGTGTATGGAGGTTTGCATATTGAACAAGTTCTAGAACTCTTCTTGCTTCATTGTCATCGCTAAATGCTATCCCCAGCTTGTCATACACGTGTCTGAATCCCTTTATCCCGCCGTATTCGCCAGTAGTTATTATTCTTCCGGTCTCTAGAAGTTCAGGTTCTCCTCTTCCAACATCTTCAGGATCATACAGTTCATAGTTTCTTCTGTCTTTTAGGGCGCCGTCAGCATGAATCCCTGATTCGTGCGCAAATGCATTTGAACCGACTCCAGGCTGATTTATAGGTATTGGAAGATTAAAAGCATAGGATGCATATTTTGCGATTCTCCATGCTTTTTTGAGATCTACGTGTTCATCAAGATGAATTTTTTTGCTCAGGCCATGAGAAAATTTTAGCGCCAATATGGTTGATACAAGATCGCAGTTTCCGCAGCGTTCTCCGTATCCGTTAATAGTTGTGTTTATGTATGTGTCAACACCGCCTTCAAGCGCGCCCTGCGCACCTGCGACTGACACAGCTTCACCCATCCCGAGATCATTGTGGCAGTGCATTTCTATAGGGAATTTTGTTGCCATAGCAAGGGCCTTTATTCGTTCATAGATTGTTATAGAGTCATCTGTTCCTAATGTGTCGCAGTATCTGAATCTGTCTGCTCCGGCGTCTTTTCCTGCAAGAACGAATTCTATTAATCTGTCGAGTTCTGTTCTGGATGCATCTTCGGCATTCAGTCCCACAGTTTCAGCGCCTAATTCTTTGGCAAGTTTCACAGCCTCAATAGCTGTTTTTGTTACGTCTTTAAAGGTTTTTTTGCCCTGAAATTTTCCTTGGATCATTATCTCTGATGTAGATATCGATATATTCAGATGTTTTATGTCAGGACAATTTTTTAAAGTAAGTTTTATGTCTTCCGGTACTGCCCTGCACCATCCTTCAAGGTGGATTCTCTTGATCCCGCCTCTTTTTGCGAGTTCCAAATTGGCATTTATATAGTTAACTTCGTGCTTCAGAGTAGGGAAGCCGATCTCGCTTTGGTAAACTCCCATCTCATCAAGATAAATGTTAAGCATTGTCTTTGAGAGCTTGGGAAGAAGTATCCTTGATGTCTGAACTCCGTCCCTATTTGTTACATCGATAAGATAAACTTTGTTTTTCATCTTTGTAGCCTCTTGAATTTATTAATTTTATTGAATGTATAGTATACCCAAACATGGCTAATATTACAAATTCCAATTTTTTCAGCTTTTAATTGCACTGTGAATATACTATAATTTTTTTGTGGTATAAATGATAATAAAGCAAGTAAATAAGGAGGTGATACAGGTGAGAAAGTTGACAGCGCTTTTAATAGCAATCATTTTCGTGTTTGGAATTTCTGTAGCTGTTTTTGCTCAGATGCCTGGGCAGGGGCAAAAGGGTCCGTCTGGTGCCAAGACTAAGGCAGGACTGACATTTGAAGACAGAAAGGCAAATTTTTTGTCGATCATTGACGAGAGGATTAAAATTCTTCAGGATGCAAAGGCATGTGTGACAGCTGCAAAAACACCAACAGAGATGCAAAAATGCAGACAGCAGATTAGAGCGGAGCAGAAAGAACTAAGACAAGATATAAAAGAAGGCAAAAAGAAATAACTTGTCTTGAATGTCAGCTGATGGAGACAGCAGGTTGAATTGCCTGCTGTCTCCATTTTTTGTTCTTAAGGTAAAATATAATATGGGCTTTAAAGTCAGCAGAGAATATTTTCAAATGTTTGCTGAAAAGGCAGTGGAGACACTGCCTGAAGAATATAAAAAATATTTTACTAATATCACGATTTTTGTAGAAGACTATCCGGGCAAGGAAGAAAATCATGGTTTAAAAAGAGGCGAGCTTCTTCTGGGACAGTTCAGCGGCGTGCCGTATCCTGAGAAAAGAAGTTTTTTTGCAGTTATATATCCCTTGCCTGATAAGATAACTCTTTTTCAGAGAAATATTGAGAGCATTTGTTCGAGTGAGCAAGAATTAATGAGACAGATACAGCAAACTCTTATTCACGAAGTAGGACATTATTTTGGATTGTCAGAAAAGAAGTTAAGAGAGTATGAGGATTAATCTGTAATTTTTTTGATTTCTCACAAAAATCTGCTTGATAAATATCTGTATATTGTGGCTGTAATATTTAGCTAACACAAAATATAGTGACACCGTAATTTTATCCATTTTCCCTATTGACAAGCACCCTCTCTAAGCATATATTAGTGGTAAAAAGTGGTAGAAGGTGGAGGAGATGCCTGCTTTTTCAGGTAAATATTATTACACACTTGACCCAAAGGGCCGAATAATCATACCTGCTCTTTTCAGGGAAATCATTTCTGCTAATTACAGCTCAAAACTTTATATTGTTAATTCTGCATTCGACAAATGTCTGAATATTTATCCTTCAGAAGAATGGGCGAGACTTGAAGAAAAAGTAAGGTCAATGCCGAAGATGGATGAGGCAGTCAAATTTTTTATGAGAAGGGTTATTGCATCTGCTGTTGAAGCGGAGATAGACAAACAGGGAAGAATACTTATTCCCGCTGCCCACAGGGAAGACTCCTCGATCAGCAGCGATGTTGTTATAGTCGGCCAAATAGAAAAGATTGAGCTGTGGGACAGGAAAGAATGGGATGCAATGGTGGATCCTTCAAAGATAGACAAAAAAGCTGTTGAAGAAAGACTGGTTGGTTATGGTCTTTAGGAGTTGTTAGCTGTGGATATAGTTCATCTCCCTGTTATGTTGAGGGAGGTGGTTATGTTGCTGAAGCCAGAGCCTGGGGGGGTATATGTTGATGCAACAGTCGGACTCGGCGGACATACAGAAGAGATACTCAAATATCTCGGAGAGGGCAGGATCATCGGAATTGACAGAGATGAGGAAGCCCTTAGCAAAAGCATGAGCAAGCTGAATGACAAAAGGCTTGTCTTGAAGAAGGGAAAATTCTCAGAGATAACCAAACTTGTCAATGAAACAGGAGCAGGGAAAGTTGACGGAATATTGTTTGACATCGGGACGTCAATGTTTCATCTGAAAACTCCAGAGCGAGGTTTCAGTTTCCTTTCTGATGAGCCTCTTGATATGAGAATGGATAAAACACAGGAACTGACAGCTCAATATATTGTTAATAAATATTCTGAAGCAGAGATAACAGATATCCTGTGGGAATATGGCGAAGAAAGATTATCCAGAAAGATAGCAAGATGGATCGTGGAGAATAGAAAGAAGAAAAAAATAGACACATGTTTGGAGCTTGCAAATCTGGTCAGCCGCGCATATGGGGGAAGAGGAAGAATTCATCCCGCAACAAGAACATTCCAGGCCTTAAGAATTGCAGTAAATGATGAATTGAATGAACTTAAAAAAGGGCTTGATTCATCAGAAGGAATTTTAAAAAAAAGCGGTAGACTTTGCGTTATTTCCTATCATTCGCTTGAGGACAGGATAGTTAAGAACTTTCTGCGTGATAAAAGCAAACAAGGCGTATTTAACATTTTAACAAAAAAACCTCTGGCTCCATCATATGTGGAGACAAAGTCAAATCCCTCGGCAAGGAGCGCAAAACTCAGAGGAGCGGAAAAATTATGATTAATGTTCATCAGAGAAACATTTTTTCATATTTTGTTTTCCCAATTTTAGTAGTTGTTCTCTTATTTGGAATTTTTATGATTGTGTGGCTTAGGTCAAATGTCAGGACAGTCGAATACACGATTGCTGAACTCGATAATAAAAAAATGGCAGAGCTCAAAGAAAGAAAATCATTGATGGCTGAGAAAGCCGGATTGTTGTCTATACAAAATCTTAAAGAAAAAACCGGCGGCAAACTGGCGCTTGTCTTTCCTGACAGAACAAAAGTTGTGTATGTAAAGAAAGGTGAAAAATTCATACCGCAGCAGACGTCATTTGACGGGAGGAAAACATCTGAGAATTAAATATAAAGGAAATATATATTAATGAGAAAGAGAGCCATAATCCTTAATACCGCAATAGTTTTTGGCTTTGTTGCGGTATTTTTTCGTCTGGTCGACCTGATGGTTCTTGATCATCAAAGACTTGCAGCAAAAGCAAATATGCAGCAACTTAAATCAGAAGACATACAGGTAAGACGAGGCTTGATCTTTGACAGGAGGGGAAGAGAACTTGGCGTTAATGTTGAAGTGGAATCGCTGTACTGTGACCCTGATACAATAGCGTCACCCAAGACTGCTGCTTACAATATCTCAAAGGTTATAAACAAGAACCCGAAGGCTATAATGGCGAAATTTTCCACGAACGGAAGATTTGTCTGGATAGAAAGAAAGATTGAGCCTGATATGGCGGCAAAGATAAAAGAGATGGATATAAAGGGTGTGAGTTTTATGCGTGATTCAAAAAGACTCTATCCAAATGGCCGACTCGCCGCTCATGTAATTGGCACGGTCGGCATTGACAATCAAGCGCTAGAAGGTGTTGAGCTTAAATACGATAAGTTTCTAAAAACACCAGGAGGGAAAATTTTTGTCTCACGTGATGCCAAAGGAAGAATACTTTCTACAGGCAAGGATATTGAATCAAAGGGAAATAATCTTACCCTGACCATAGACGAGGGATTACAGTATATAACAGAAAAAGAACTTGATAATGCCATGCTTCAGTGGAAGGCAAAGGCTGCAACAGCCATAATGATGGATCCGCTCACAGGAGAGATACTGGCGCTTGCTAACAGACCTTCATATGACACGAATAATGCCTTGAAAGCAAAAGACCAAGAGAAAAGGAACAGGGCAATAACTGATCTTTATGAGCCTGGTTCCACGTTCAAGATAATTGTTGGCACAGCTGTACTGGAGGAAAAACTCGTTAACCTGAATACCAAATTTGACTGTAGAAAAGGTGAAATCAATATGGGAAATGCTGTTATACACGATTCCCATAAAAATGGTATTCTCACATTCAAGGAAGTAATCCAGAAGTCTTCCAATATCGGATCTGTAATGCTGGGGATGAAGTTAGGAAAGGAAAAACTTTATAATTATACAAAGAAATTCGGGTTCGGAGAAAAAACAGGAATAGATCTGCCAGGAGAAGTATCAGGTTTAATAAGGCCGATTGCAAAGTGGTCGCAAGGTTCTATAGGTTCTATATCCATAGGACAGGAAGTTGCAGTAACTCCTCTTCAGGTTTTAAGAGCATATTCCACAATAGCTAATGGAGGCATGCTTGTAACTCCGCATGTAGTCTCGGAGATAAGAACTCCGGATGGTAATCTTGTTTACAAATTTCCGCAAGAAGACAAAAGAGCCGTTATTTCAAAACAGACAGCAGATACTTTTAAAGAAATATTAAAAACTGTTGCAGAAGAAGGCGGCACAGGAAAAAGCGCATCTGTAAAAGGCAGCAAGGTTGCAGGGAAAACAGGAACAGCGCAAATAATTGACCCTAGAACGCGCAGATATTCAAAAGAAAAATATGTAAGTTCCTTTGTTGGATTTGTTCCGGCAGACAATCCCAGAATAGCGCTCATAGTCGTTGTATATGAGCCCAAAGGTCAGATATACGGCGGTGTTGTTGCTGCTCCAGTTTTTAAGGAGATAACAAAACAGGCACTTTCATATCTTAATGTGCCTGAAGATGATCAAGATCAGAAAAATCTTATGGTTGTTTATAAAAAATAGATGTCAGGAGATTTTTTAAAATAGAATGAAATTAAAGATGCTTATTAAAGATATGAAGACAAAAAAGATACAGGGGGACACTGATATCGAGATATCAGGTTTAGCCTATGATTCCAGGAAAGTAAAAGAGAGAGAGTTGTTTATTGCGATAAAAGGGGAAAAATCTGACGGACACAGGTTTATTTCAGATGCGATAAATAAAGGCGCAGCTGCAGTTGTATATGAGTCGCTGGATGAAGGCATGGAAAAAACTTTCGAGAAATCAGTGTTAATTAACGTAAAAAACAGCAGAGATGCGCTTGCATTCATATCAAACAATTTTTACGAAAGACCATCAGAAAGATTGAATGTAATAGGGATTACAGGCACGAATGGGAAAACAACTACAACTTATATTATGAAATCAATACTTGAGGCAGCAGGCAGAACTGCAGGTCTCATAGGAACAATAAATTATATTGTCAGGGAGAAATGCTATGAAGCGCCTCACACAACTCCAGAGGCCATTGAGTTCCAATCAATATTAAAGAATATGGCCGAAACAGGATGCAGCGATGTTGTCACGGAAGTATCATCGCACGCGCTTGCACAGCGGCGTGTTGATTACACGCATTTCAAGTGTGCTGTATTCACGAATCTTACGAGGGATCATCTGGATTTTCATATAACAATGGAAGATTATTTTGATGCAAAAAAAAGACTATTCAACGAACTTCTTTTAGATAACGGGAGTGCAGTAATAAATTTTGACGATGTTTATGGAAAAAAACTAATTGGGATGACAAAAAATAAGATGCTTACTTACGGAATGGCAAAAGGTGCGGATATTATTGCGTATGATGTTAAAGATTCTTTTGAGGGATTGAGGTTCAAGATTAACTTTGAGTATGAATCTCACAACATCGAATCAGCCTTAAGCGGGATACATAATATCTATAACATACTTGCAGCTGCAGGCGCTGCTCTCAGCTTTAATATCTCGTGGGATTTAATAACAGAAGGCATAAGACAAATGCATTCTGTCAGAGGCAGATTTGAGAAGGTCGATGCCGGACAGGAATTTTTGTGTATTGTTGATTATGCTCATACAGATGATGCGCTTCAAAGGTTGATCATCACTGCAAAGGAACTAATGAAAAATGCTGAGCGCAATGGAAAGATAATAACTGTATTTGGATGCGGCGGCAATAGAGACAAGGGCAAGAGACCTAAGATGGGAGAAGAGGCTGCAAGACTAAGCGACTATGTTGTCATAACGTCTGATAATCCAAGAAACGAAGATCCAATAGAAATAATTAACGAAATAGAAAAAGGCATGACTAAAAAGAATTATTTAATAGAACCTGACAGGAGGAAGGCAATAAAAAAAGCAGTAAGCATGGCAGAGAAGAATGACATCCTTCTTATTGCAGGCAAGGGGCATGAGGACTATCAGGAGATAAAAGGCATAAGACATAAGTTCAGCGACAGAGAGGAAGCTGAAAAAGCGATAAAAGAGAGATTTAAAAGTGTTTGAGACATTGATTATGAATATATTAAAAATAGATGACATTATCAAGGCAACAAATGGAAAGATAATCTACGGCAATGGGAACTCTCCTGTGTTTGCAGGAATTTCAATTGATTCAAGAACAATCAAGAGCAATGAACTTTTTATTGCCTTGAAAGGCTTGAACTTTAACGGTCATGATTTTCTTTATAAAGCGCTTGAAACAGCAAGCGGCGCTATCGTGAGCATCCCGCCTGCAGAACCGGTTAAAGGAAAAACAATTATATATGTAAATAACACACTGAAAGCGCTTCAGGATATAGCGCATTACATACGCATAAATAAGGGTGTGCCTGTTGTTGGAATTACAGGCACAAACGGCAAGACAACAACAAAAGAACTTATCGCTTCTGTACTTGGCACAAGATATAAAGTCCTTAAAAATGCAGGGAATCTGAATAACCATATCGGTCTCCCTCTCAGCCTTACAAATTTGACCGACGAATACGGAGTTGTTGTTCTTGAAATGGGTGCAAGCATGATTGGAGACATCAAAGAGTTGTGCAGGATTGCAGAGCCTGACTATGGTGTAATTACAAATATTGGAGAGGCACATCTTGAAGGATTTGAGAGTCTTGAAAATATAAGAAATACAAAACTGGAAATCCTAAAAACAGTTAAAGGGATTGCGGTTAATGCAGATGATTCTTTTCTTATGGAAGGAATTTATAAAGCTGATTACAAAGGCAGGATTACTACATATGGAATAGAAGATAATGCGGATATTCATGCAAAAGATATTGTTGTGAATGAAAGATATTCAAGTTTTTATCTTTCAGTTGAGGGGTCGAAATATACAGAAGTCAAATTAAATGTCCCCGGTGAGTTTAATATCTATAATGCGCTTGCAGCTGCAGCAATAGGCGATATGTTTAATCTTCCTCCATACCTGATCAAAGAAGGCATAGAATCTTTCACCGGACTTCCGATGAGGCTTGAGATAAAAGACATTTTTGGAGCAACGGTTATAAGTGATGTTTACAATGCAAATCCATTATCGATGGAAAAGGCATTAAAAGAACTTTCAAGAATGAAGAAAAAAAGAACCATAGCAGTTCTTGGCGACATGCTTGAACTTGGTGCATATGCTGAAGATGCGCACAGAAAAACAGGAGAACTAATGTGCGAACTTCCCATAGATATATTTATAGCAGTTGGTCCGCTAATGTCGGTGGCTGGCTCTGCATTTGCCAGATCAGGGAGACAGACAATAATGGTTTCTGGTTCCCAAGAAGCTGCGGAAGCCTTGAGAAATATTCTTAATCCTGGCGACACTGTTCTTATAAAAGGATCAAGAGGGATGAAGATGGAAAGAGTTCTTGTTAACAAGGGGGAAGAGGATGCTTTATAGCCTGCTTTACAGTCTTCATGAGGTAATTTCACCATTAAATGTTTTCAGATATATAACTTTCAGAACAGCGCTTGCAATGGCAACAGCAATGGTCATTACATTTATAATTGCTCCCAAAATAATCAAAAAACTGAAGACTTATAGTCTTACGCAGCAGATAAGAGACGATGGTCCAAAGATGCATGCGGGAAAAGCAGGAACTCCAACTATGGGCGGGCTTATAATTCTTATCGCAATATTAGGCACAGTATTGTTATGGGCTGATCTCACGAATAAATATATATGGGTAATGATTTTTTCACTCGCAGGATTCGGGACAATAGGATTTATCGATGATTATCTTAAGATCTCAAAGAAGAATTCCAACGGCCTGAGCGCAAGATATAAATTCGGGATCCAGGTACTTATTGCACTTGCGGTAAGTATTTTTTTGTATACAGACCCAAAAGATCCATTCAATGATGTTCTGAGCATCCCTTTTTTCAAGAAATGGCTTTTTGATCTGGGACTTTTTTATATCCCATTCTCTATTCTTGTTATAGTAGGCTCTTCAAATGCAGTGAATCTGACAGATGGAATAGACGGTCTTGCCTCAGGACTTGTTGCTGTTGCTGTGCTTGGCACAGGGATACTTGTTTATATCTCAGGAAATGTCAAGTTCTCGCAATACCTTCAGGTGCTTTATCTTCCTAGCACAGGAGAGCTTACAGTATTCTGCGGCGCAATATTCGGAGCATCGCTTGGGTTTTTATGGTACAACTCATACCCTGCTGAAATATTTATGGGAGATACAGGCTCGCTTTCCTTGGGAGGCCTGCTTGGAACACTTGCTGTAGTAACAAAGCAGGAACTTGTTCTTGCAGTCGTAGGAGGGATTTTTGTAATAGAAACTCTTTCAGTAGTTTTTCAGGTCGCATCATTCAAGCTGACAGGGAAAAGAATATTCAAAATGGCGCCCATACATCATCACTTTGAATTAAAAGGGTGGCCTGAATCAAAAGTAATAGTCAGATTCTGGATAGTCGGGATAGTGCTTGCACTCCTGAGTCTGGCAACGCTTAAGGTGAGGTAATTATGAAAGATAAAATAAAGATTAAAAAACCAAAAATTAAAATCAGCGAGAAAATTATTATTATTATTTTTGTTTTTGCATTCCTGATTTTTACTTTTTTATTTTCAACAGCATATGCACAGGACATATCGTCAAAAGCTGCTTTGGTCATGGAGGCATCAACAGGAAGAATATTATTTGCAAAGAATCCTAATCTCAAGCTTCTTCCTGCAAGTACAACAAAACTTGTCACGGCTATGGTGACACTTGACAGAAAAAATATGAATGATACTGTCGTCATAAGCGAAAAAGCAGCAAAGATACCTTTGAAATACAGAGACAATGAACAGAAATTCAAGGCAGGCGAAAGTGTTCTGATCGGCACACTGCTCTATGCAGCGCTTCTCATGTCAGCAAATGATGCAGCATTTGCACTTGCAGAGGGAGTTTCAGGCTCTGAGGCGGGATTTGTTGATCTAATGAATAAAAAAGTTTCCTCTATAGGCGCAGCCCATACAAAATTTATTAATACAACAGGACTTCCGGGAAAAGGCCAGCAGATAACAGCTTATGATTTAGCAAAGATAATGAGATATTCACTTAAGTATCCTGAAATAAGGGAGATACTTAAAACAAAAAAAACAGAGATATTGATGTCAGAGGGAAGGGCAGTTATGCTTGAAAACACAAATATGCTTTTGTGGTCTGATGAGGGAGCCCTTGGAGGCAAGACAGGTTATACAAAGGCTGCAAGACATTGTTTTGTTTATGCAGGCGAGAGAAACGGAGAAACAATAATTGTAGCTATTCTTGGCGCGCCCAACAGGAATACTCTCTGGCATGAAACAGAAAAACTTTTGGCAAAGGGAGTGGATGTGCTTGCAAATAATGAACAGCCAATGGTCTATTTTACAAAAGCTGATTATATGCAGGGGACTAAAAAAACAGTTTATAAAAATTACAGCAATAAAAAAATAAAAACAAAGAAAAAGTATAGAGATACTGGCGTGGATCAGAAAGATGAGAATAATTATTCTGGAAAAGGCGTGAAGATAAAAGGCACTACAATTTCGGGGAACGGAAAAAATGAATGTAAAGGATAAAAAAATCGTTGTTTTTGGACTGGCAAGGAGCGGAGCAGGCGCTGCTAATCTGCTTGCATACATGGGTGCTCAGGTTACTGTAACTGACAAAAAATCAGAGACAGAATTAAGCAAATACACCAAAAATCTTCTGCCTTCTATAAAGTTAAGCCTTGGCGGACATCCTGATGAACTTATCTATCAGGCGGATATTGCAGTGATAAGTCCTGGGGTCTCTCTGGATATTGCGCCTTTGAAAAAAGCCAGGGGAAAGGGAATAAAGATTATCGGTGAACTTGAGCTTGCATTTCAGATAATAAATCAAGAAATTCCGTTCTTTGCAATAACCGGAACTAACGGCAAATCAACTACAACAACACTACTTGACCTCATGTTTAAGAATGCAGGTGTTAATTCTTTGTGCGGAGGGAATATTGGAAATGCTCTTACCGAAGAACTTTTCAAAATGCTCAGCGCTAATAAAAAAATAAACAGCACTGACTGTATTGTTGCAGAGGTTTCTAATTTCCAACTCGATACTATCGAGACCTTCAGACCAAAAGGCGCAGTGATTTTGAATATAACTCCAGACCATCTGGACAGATATAAATCAATGGATGAATACAGAGACTCAAAAGCAATGATATTTCTAAATCAGAGGAAAGAAGATTATCTTGTTTTGAATGCAGATGATGCGGAAACAATGAATGCTTATAAAGGAAAAATCGGTTCAAGAGACGAGAAAACTTTTCCTGATATATTTTTCTTCAGCAGAAAAGAGAAAGTTAAAGGTCTTTATTTTAAAGATGGATTTATATTCTGCAATCTTCCTGAAATTGATTTGGGAGTCTCTGATAACAAGCTTATATCTGCTGAAGAAATAAAGATTAAAGGCGTCCACAACCTGGAGAATGCCATGGCTGCTTCGGCCATGGCTCTCCTTGCAAAATGCCCTGCAAATGCAGTTGTAAAAACACTGCGTGAATTCGCAGGGCTTGAGCACAGACTTGAATTTGTACGAGAGCTGGAAGGCGTTACTTATATAAATGATTCTAAGGGGACAAATGTAGGCGCAGTTGAAAAATCACTTGAAGGTTTTTCAAAACCAGTAATCTTGATTGCAGGAGGAAGGGATAAGGCAGGAGATTTTTCTGTGCTAAGGAAGCTTGTAAGAGAAAAAGTGAAAACACTTGTATTGATTGGCGAGGCAAGGGGAAAAATAAAAAAAGCCCTTGGGAATATCACTGATGCCAAATTTGCAGATACTCTCATGGATGCAGTCATAATCTCTAGAAACTCCGCTTCAAAAGGAGATGTGGTTCTCTTGTCCCCTGCATGCGCAAGCTTCGATATGTTCAAAAGTTTTGAAGACAGAGGTGAACAGTTTAAAAAGATAGTTAAGGAGCTTGCCTGATATGACAAGACCGCATGACAGATGGATATTCATAATAACATGTGTGCTTCTTGGATTGGGTCTGCTCATGATCTACAGTTCAACATCTGTTGTGAATCCAAATTTTACAAAGAAAAACATTACGCACTTTTATTATTTCAATAAACACCTGCTCACGATGGTAATAGGTTTTGTATTTATGTTCATTGCTTACAGGTTGAGACCTGAAACATTGAAGAAGTTTGCAATACCGCTTCTTGTTATTGCATCAATTCTTCTTGCGCTGGTTTTTGTGCCGGGAGCAGGAGTTTCAGCAGGTGGTGCAAAAAGATGGATTAAGCTTTGGCCTTCAACCTTCCAGCCTTCTGAGCTTGTAAAACTTTCCATGGTTATATTTCTTGCGAAATATATGTCTATGCCTGATTACAAGAGAGACAGTTTTTTATCTTTTATAAAACCAATGGCAGTCGTTGCAGCATTCCAGGTTATATTTTTAAAACAGCCTGATTTTGGCGCTGCTGTAACACTTGGCGTAATTGCCATTGCCATGCTTTTTATATCAGGGATGAGGATGAGATATCTTCTTTCGTTAATGGTATTTGTGATACCTATAATTTACATGCTTATAAAGGAACCCTATCGCTGGAGACGAATTGCAACTTTTCTGAACCCTTGGGACAATGCACAGGGCAGCGGTTTCCAGCTTGTACAGTCATTCATTGCGCTTGGAAGCGGCGGTGTGACAGGAGTAGGACTGGGACAGAGCAAACAAAAACTCTTATTCCTGCCTGAAGTTCATACTGACTTTATCTTTTCGATGATTGGAGAAGAACTCGGTCTTGTTGGAGCTTTTATTGTTACAATCCTCTTTCTTGCATTGTTCCTTAAAGGTTTATCGATCACCAACAAGACAAAAGACAGCTTTGTTTATTATCTTGCTTATGGCCTCTCTATAATGATCGCACTTCAGGCATTGATCAATTTTTTTGTCGTCACAGGAATGGTTCCTACAAAAGGGCTTCCCTTGCCGTTTATAAGCTATGGAGGTTCTGCATTGCTTGTGAATATGACTGCAATAGGAATAATCCTGAATTTCTCAAGAGGAGAAATAAGGAACAAAGTATTTGACAGGACACGTGAGGCAATAGTCAGAAAAAAGGCTTTGAGATCAGTGTACGGCAACAGGATGAATTTCGATGTTTAAAAAATTCAAAAGGACGATATGCGTGTAATTATCGCTGGAGGCGGGACAGGCGGACATGTATTTCCCGGCCTTGCTATTGCTGAGGAGCTGAAAAAACGACATAAGGATGTAGAGATAACTTTTGTCGGCACTGAGCAGGGAATCGAGGCGCGTATTATTCCCAGAGAGGGATATTCAATAAAATTTTTGCGGGCTGACAAATTTGTTGGAATGTCCATTCTCAGAAAACTGAAAGGAATCTGCGGGCTTTTTATTTCAATAATGGATTCATGCAAAATGTTCCGTGAATTAAAACCTGATGTTGTTATTGGTGTTGGAGGCTATGCCTCTGTAGCGCCTGTGTTTACAGCATTTATACGGTCTATCCCTAACATGATAGTGGAGCAAAATTCAGTCCCTGGACTTGCAAATAAAATACTCGGGAAATTTACTGGCGCAATAGGCGTGACATATCAGGAGAGCATCTCCTATTTCCCAAAGCAAAAAACATATCTTACTGGGAATCCTATAAGGGAGCGTATTTTAAAGGGAAGCAAGGAAGCTGCATACAGCATATTTTCACTGGAAAAAAACAAATTCACGATATTTATATTTGGCGGAAGTCTTGGAGCACGCAGTATAAATATGGCAATGATAGAGGCATTCGGTTACATGACTGATATAAAAAATAATGTCCAGTTCCTTCATCAGACAGGCGAGCGTGATTATGAATATATAAGAGAGGCATACAGAAAATGGGGGATGAGAGGAACTGTTGTTCCATTCATATTCCAGATGGCAGAGGCATATGCAGTTTCTGATATCGTAATCTCAAGGGCGGGTGCAACAACACTTGCTGAATTAACCGCCGTAGGGAAACCTTCAATTCTAATCCCTTATCCTCATGCAGCAGGATTTCATCAGGATATTAATGCAACAAAATTGTATGAGATGAAGGCTGCAAAAATGATACTGGACAAACAGCTTAAGGGAGAGCTGCTGGCAGCAAACATAAAAGAGCTTTTTCTAAATCAGAACGCAAGACAGGAGATGGAGAAATACAGCAGGGCATTCGGCAGGCCTGATGCTGCGCAGAAGATTGTAGATATAGCAATGAGTCTCAGAAGGATGTCAGCAGCCAAGTCCCATTCAAAAGGAGAAAAATAGTGTTCGAGCATTACAGAATAATACATTTTGTCGGCATAGGCGGCATTGGAATGAGCGGTATAGCTGAGGTTTTGCATAATCTTGGTTATGAAGTCACAGGCTCTGATGTCAAAGACTCGGAAACTACAAACAGGCTCAGAAGCCTTGGAATAAAAGTGAATATCGGCCATAAATCAGAAAATGTCGATAATGCCCATGTTGTTGTCATATCATCTGCTGTGTCTGATGACAATGCGGAAGTGGTTGAGGCAAGTAAGAGATCAATTCCTGTAATCCCACGTGCTGAGATGCTTGCTGAGATTGCAAGACTTAAATACAGCGTGCTTGTTGCAGGCGCTCACGGCAAGACAACAACAACATCTTTGATAGCAACAATTCTTGCAAGCGCAGGGTTCGATCCTACTATTGTTGTCGGAGGAAGACTCAGGGCAACCGGAAGCAATGCAATGCTCGGCAAGGGAGATTTTCTTATTGCCGAAGCTGATGAGAGCGACGGCTCGTTTCTTAAACTTTCACCGACAATTGCAGTTGTAACAAACATAGACAGAGAACATATTGATTTTTTTAAGACAATGGATGCAATAAGAAACGCATTTATTTCTTTTATGAATAAAGTTCCTTTTTACGGCTCTGCAATTGTATGCATAGAAAATGAGGAGCTAAAGAAACTTATACCGCATGTGCACAGAAAATGTATTACATACGGATTCTCAAAAGAGGCTGATATCTACGCTGAGAATATTGAAAAGGGATTCATGTCAGTCAGTTTTAACGTTGTCCATGAAGGCAAAGATATTGGGGATTTCACTCTGCCTGTTCCAGGAATGCATAATATTTTAAATAGTCTTGCAAGCATAGCTGTTGCTATGGAGCTGAAGATGAATATCAATGTTGTGAGAGAGGCCTTGAATAAATTCAGCGGTATCCAGAGAAGATTCGAACTCAAGGGCGAGGAAAGAGGAATTAAGATATTTGACGACTATGGACATCATCCAACAGAAATAAAGGCAACACTCAGGGCAGCAAAAGAAGGCCTGATTGAAAAAGCGGATAACAAGGGAGAACGACTTTTTGTTGTCTTCCAGCCTCACAGATATACAAGGACAAGGGACTTGATGGAAGATTTTGCAGGATCATTTAATGATGCTGATGTTCTTTATCTTACAGACATATATCCTGCGAGCGAAAAACCTATTGAAGGGATAAATACTCATGTTCTCCTTGCACACATAAAAGGCAAAGGGCATAAAAACGTTGCTTATTTTTCAGACAAGGCAAAGCTTATGGATGATCTTATCTCAAAAATAAAAAAAGGTGACGCTGTTTTCACTCTGGGCGCAGGCGATGTCTGGAAAATAGGAGAAAATATTCTTGAAGTTATGAGGAGCAAAAATGCTGATAGATGATCGTATCTGGAGAGAGATAGTCCCTCAGAACAGTTTTTCTGGCGAACTCAACTTTAAGGAATTGATGAAATATCACACCTATTTAAAAATAGGCGGTACTGCGGATATTCTTGTTGCTCCGCATGATACTGTTTCTCTATCCAATCTTATCATTGTTTTAAATGAGAACAATATTTCTTTTATGGTTATTGGCGGCGGAACAAATATGCTTATTATGGATAATGGGATAGAGGGTGTTGTTATCTCCCTTAAAAATTTCAGGAGGCTCGATCTCGTAAGGGGAGGACCGGATCTTGTTTCAATGTTTGTTGAGGCAGGAGTTCCCTTGCAACGGCTTGTGAATTTTACAAAAGATAATGGTTATACAGGCATTGAAGGACTTGCAGGCATTCCTGGATTTGTAGGTGGAGCAGTTGTCGGCAATGCAGGGTCATTTGAATATGAAATGAAAGATGTAGTTGTGTCTGCGAGGATAATGTATCTCAACGGAAAGGTCGGAGATATGAATGCAGGAGAGCTGGGGCTTGAATACAGACAGTCAAATATTCCTGCAGGTTCAATAATGCTTGGGGCAGATATCAGGTTCAGAAAAGATTCTAAAGAAGATGTTGCGGCCAGAATAGAAGACTTTCTCAATGAGAAAAAATCAAGACAACCGATAGCTGAACCTTCTGCAGGCTGTGTATTCAAGAATCCCAATGGCATATCAGCCGGTCGGCTTATTGATGAATCAGGATGTAAGGGAATGAAAGTCGGAGATATTGAGGTAAGTCCTATGCATGCAAACTTTTTCATAAATACTGGCAATGGAACTGCCGCTGATTTTTTGAGGCTGATGTATGAAGTGAAGTCAAAGGTCTTGGCAGTTCACGGAATTAATCTTGAACCTGAGATAAAAATTCTCGGGAGGGAATGAGTGATTACAGATAAAAAAATAGGCGTAATAATAGGCGGAATCTCTTCTGAGAGAGAGGTTTCATTAAAAAGCGGTGAGGCAGTATTTAACGCCTTGAAATCTCTTGGATACAATGCTGTAAAAATGGATGTGAAAGCAGATGTGTGCGAGGCTGTTAAAAAAGAGAAGATCGATCTGGCATTTTTGGTGCTTCACGGCGGCTGGGGCGAGGATGGGGGCATACAGGGACTATTCGAAGTTATGGGGATTCCATATACAGGCTCTGATCTGCTTTCTTCTGCGCTTGCAATGAATAAAGAGGCGTCAAAGAAAATGTTCTTTTATCATGAAATTCCAACTCCGAAATTTTTTGTTCTTGATAAGGATAATTATAAAAGCCAAATAGCTTATATTAATTTTGAGTTCCCGTGGGTTGCAAAGCCTGCATGCGAGGGATCAAGCGTTGGTGTAAGCATCATAAAAGATAAAACAAAACTTAAGTCTGCTTTCGATGCAGGTTTTTTGCATGGAGACAAACTTCTTATAGAAGAATATATCGACGGCAAAGAGATTCACATAGGCATTCTCAATAACAGTGCGCTGGGCGGAGTTGAGGTCAGACCATCACTGGAGTTTTACAGTTACGAGGCAAAATATACTGCAGGACTTACAGAGTATATTCTTCCACCTGAAGTCGATGAGAAGATTTACAAGAAAGCGGCTGATGCCGCTCTTGCTGCACATAAAGCCCTTGGCTGCAGAGGCGCAACAAGAGTTGATACAAGGATTGATAAAGCAGGCAATCCTTATGTTCTTGAAGTAAACACTCTTCCCGGAATGACTGAAACAAGTCTGCTCCCAAAAATTGCAAAACATGCAGGTCTGGATTTTTCTGCGCTAATAGAAGAGATATTAAAAGAAACCCTTCAACGAGGTGAAAATGCAGGCAGTTAAGATAAGAACAATGAGTATAAACAGGAAATCTTCATCGAGAAGTTCAATCAAACGCATGATTATCTTCTGGGGAGGAGTAATAATTTTTCTTGCTGTTTTATATCTTAGCGTCAAATATACGGTTAACAGTGTTCGTTACACATTCTTCCCTGTCAAAGAAATGATTTTTGTCGGTAATAAACATATTGCTGACAACGACCTTAAACTGATTATGGAACTAAAAGGCAATGAAGGCTTGTTCGAATTATCAACTGCGGAGCTTTCTGAAAAGCTCTTAAAGTCTCCGTGGATAAAGAGTGTGAGTTTCAGAAGGGAATTCCCTAATAAATTTCTCGTAAGAGTGGAAGAAACCCTCCCGTCTGCAATTCTTGAGATGAACGGAAGAACACACTTTATTGATGACAGGGGGAATTTGCTACAGGAATTAAAAGCTGATTCTTCTGTGTTTCTCCCGATTATCTCTGGAAATATATTCAAGAACAGTCAGACCCTTTCTTCAACCCTTGAACTTGTAAGGGTGATAAAGGAAAAGGGTTTTATAAATGTAAAAGAAAGAATTGAGATCATAATTCCTCCGGGTTCCAAGCCTGAAGAGATTGCAATGCAGGTTGACGGGACTTTGATAAAAATCGGTTATGGAGAATACGAAAACAAAATCGAGAAGTTGTTAGAGCTTGAAGATGAAATCGCAAGGAGAGGGATCCCGGTTGATTACATTGATCTCAGATTTTCAAAAAGGGTTGTTGTTAAGCCGGTTAATGAGGTTGTCAAATAAAAATGATCAGGCCCAGAAAAACTGACAAGAGAAGAAACATAATCGTTGGCCTTGATGTGGGGACAACAAAGATATGCGCTGTTGTTGGAGAAGTAAAGGACGGCAGGGCAGAGATAATCTCGATCGGTTCAGCGCCGTCAACAGGACTTAGAAAAGGTGTTGTCATAAATATAGATTCGACTGTTGATTCAATAAGAAAAGCTGTTAAAGAATCTGAGACCTTGGCGGGTTTCGGCATAGATACTGTGCATGTCGGGATCTGCGGCGGACATATAAAAGGCTTTGAAAGTTATGGTGCAGTAGGAATAAAAGGCAAAGAGGTACGACAACAGGATGTTGAGCGTGCAATAGATTCGGCAAGTGTTGTTTATGTTCCGCTTGACAGAGAGGTGCTGCATGTTATTCCAACCGAGTTCATACTCGATGGTCAGGATGGTATAAAAGATCCTATAGGGATGTCAGGAGTGAGACTTGAGGTAAAGGTGCATATAGTCACTGGGGCAGTTACTTCTGTACAGAACCTGCTTAAGTGCTGTGAGAAGGCAGGCCTTGATGTAGTAGACATTGTTCTTGAGCCGATTGCATCAGCAGAGGCAGTTCTTTCAGAGGATGAAAAAGATCTCGGAGTCGCACTTGTTGATATTGGCGGAGGAACCACAGATATAGCTGTATACAGAAATGGAAGTCTGAGGCATACATCAGTTCTTGCAATAGGCGGAAACCATTTCACAAATGATATCGCAATAGGGCTAAGGATACCTCTTCAGGAGGCAGAAAGAATTAAGAAAAAGTACGGGTGTGCTGTCCCTGCCATGCTTGTTGATAAAGATGAAGATATGGATGTTTTAGGCGCTGACAAACAATTGAGAAATATTCCAAGAAAATATATTTTGGAAATTCTCCAGCCCAGATGCGAAGAACTTACAGAATTAATTAAACAGGAAATAACGGGAGTGCCAAAAGTAGAAGCAGGTCTTTCCGGAATAGTGCTCACAGGAGGTTCATCGCTTCTTTCTGGCATTGACAGGCTTGTTGAGGCAGAGATAGGAATTCCTGTAAGGATAGGAATTCCTGAAGGTACAGATACACCTCAGTCATTGCCAATCCAGCACTCAATAATGACTCCAGTATATTCAACAGGGATAGGACTTGTTCTTCATGGTTCCAAAAATCTTTCTGACGGAGTATTCCATGGAGATGTTTTCGTAAAAATATTCGACAAGATGAAGGATTGGGTTAAAAATCTTATTGGTTTCGAGAACCAGAGAGGAACAGGAAAGAAAAGATGATTAGAGAAAATTTAGTTATATATCTCATTTTTAAAAAATATAAGGGGGTGCTTATATGTTCGAATTAGAAGAGGCAAAACAGGGAGCAAAAATCAAGGTTATTGGAGTTGGCGGCGCAGGTGGAAATGCTGTAAACAATATGATCGCATCCAATCTGCAGGGAGTGGAGTTTGTGGTTGTTAACACAGACCATCAAATCATTGAGACCTCACTTGCACCGTTAAAAGTGCAGGTAGGGATGAAATTGACAAAAGGACTTGGAGCAGGTTCAAATCCGGATATTGGGAAGGAGGCTGCTATTGAGGACAGGGCTGTAATAGCTGAATGTCTAAGAGGCGCAGACATGGTGTTCATAACAGCAGGCATGGGCGGAGGCACTGGAACAGGCGCTTCTCCTGTAATTGCAAGCATTGCAAGAGAGATGGGTGTCCTTACAGTCGGGATTGTTACAAAGCCGTTCTTCTACGAAGGGAGAAAAAGGTCGCTTAATGCAGATGCCGGTATAAAAGAACTCCAAAGTTATGTGGATACATTGCTGGTTGTGCCAAATGACAAAATAGGTCTTGTTGTTGAAAAAGGCACACCAATGCTCAAATCATTCGCAGTTGCTAATGATGTGCTGAGACAGGCAGTACAGGGAATCTCAGATCTGATCTTAATCCCGGGCTTAATAAACCTGGATTTTGCTGATGTAAAGACAATAATGTCCGGAGCTGGCAGGGCAGTAATGGGTATTGGCATTGGAAGAGGTGAAGGCGGCGCTCTTGAGGCAGCAAAAAAAGCTATCTCAAATCCTCTGCTGGAAGATACTTCAAGCGAGGGAGCAAAAGGAATAATTATCAATATCACAGGAGGTCTTGGCCTTTCACTCAATGCTGTTGAGACTGCTACTTCGTTCATATATGACCTTGGTGATAAAGAGGCAAATATAATTTTTGGTTCAGTGATAAATCCAGACCTTGAAGACGAGGTAAGGGTGACTGTAATAGCAACAAGCTTTGATGAGAAAAAAGATAAAGTAGAGCTTCCACAGATAAAGAAACTGGTTATCCAGAAAGAAAAAGAAAAGGAGACAGCATCATCGTTTAGAGGCGCGGACCGGGTTCTCTCGAAAAACCTCAGAGCAGATTATGTAACGAGCTCTTCGTCTGATTCCGAGTTTATCCCTTGCGAAGATCCGCTTGATGTGCCGACTTTCATGAGGAAAACTTCGCAGGTAGAAATATAAGTTCCCCCTCCATAGGGGCTTCCACCCCCCTGGAAGCCCCTGCCCTTCTTGTCAGGTATGCATCTAGAACAATATTTATCAAAAGGTTTTAATCTGTTGTCAAGATATCAGTCTATGTGGTATTCTTTTTCTAGCGATTTTTTGATTAAAGGGATTGATAATAAATGAAATTAAGCAAGATTGCAGAGCTGATTAACGGAGAGATAACAGGCAATGCTGATGTTGAGATAACCGGCGTTGCAGGCATATCAGATGCAAAAGAAGGCGACATCACATTTTTTTCAGATCCAAAACTTATTAAAGAATGTATTTCATCCAATGCATCCTGTATAGTAGTAAAAGAAGTTTTAAAAGAAATCTCAAGGCCTCAGATAAAAGTCTCAAATCCTCAATATGCTTTTGCAAGGCTGCTCGAACATTTTTATGTCAAACCTCATAAGCCTTCAGGCATTAATGAAAATGCTTTTGTTTCTGGTAAGGCAAATATTGGAACGGATGTCTCGATCTATTCAAACGCGTATATTTCAGACAATGCGTCTGTAGGTAAGAAGACGATTATTTATCCGGGTGTTTTTATCGGCGAAAATTCATCTATCGGAGATGACTGCATTATATATCCGAATGCGGTTATCAGAGAGAATGTCAGGATTGGGAACAGAGTTATTATTCATGCAGGGAGTGTTATAGGCTCTGATGGTTTTGGTTATATTCTAGAAAAGGGAGTTCATTTCAAGATACCGCAGACTGGAGGCGTTATCATAAATGATGATGTTGAAATAGGAGCCAATGTCACGATAGACAGGGCAACTATAGGTAACACTGTCATAGGAAAAGGTACAAAGATAGACAACCTTTCGCAGATAGCTCACAATGTTAAGATTGGCGAAAATACTATCATAGTTGCTCAGGTTGGTATTGCAGGAAGCGCAAACATCGGGAATTTGGTTATACTCGGAGGTCAGGTTGGAGTTGCAGACCATTCAAAGATAGAAGACGGCGCTATGGTTGCTGCGCAGGCAGGGGTTGTGGGAAACCTTCCAAAAGGTGTTTATTCAGGATCACCTGCCATTTCTCACAGAGACTATCTAAGGGCGATTATATCTTTACCTAAACTCCCTGATCTAATTTATAAAATAAAAGAACTCGAAGAGAAGATTAAAACATTTGAAAGGAGAGAGAAGGAATGATAGATATAAAAGAGATTCAGGAACTTATTCCTCACAGATACCCCTTCCTCCTGGTTGACAGGGTTATCGAACTTGAAGCAAATAAAAAAGTAATAGGTATTAAAAATGTAACTATAAATGAGCCGTTTTTTCAAGGACATTTTCCGGGCAATCCAATAATGCCCGGTGTTTTGATTATAGAAGCACTTGCGCAGGTTGGCGGAGTGCTTGCATTTGCATCAGGGAATAAAGGCGACGCAGTTTATTTTATGAGCATAGAAAAGGCGAAGTTCAGAAGACCTGTTGTTCCTGGAGATCAGTTGAAACTTTTAGTTAAGGTGTTGCAGCAGCGCGGCAGGGTATGGAAATTATCGGGCGAAGCTATTGTTGATGACAAGGTTTCAGCAGAATGCGAGTTCACAGCAATGATCATCACAAAGGAGCAGGAATGAGCGCACAAATACATCAATCAGCAATAATTTCTCCAAAGGCAGAGATAGACGAAGATGTCTCAATAGGTCCATTCTGCATAATAGGAGAGGGCGTAAAAATAAAGAAAGGCACAAGCATTGCATCTAATGTCATTATTGAGGGAGATACTGAGATTGGAGAGGGATGCAAGATATCTTCATTTGTAAGCATCGGACTCCAGCCACAGGACCTTAAATACAAGGACGAAAAAACTGCTGTAAGGATCGGCAGCAATAATACCATAAGAGAGTACATCACCATACACAGGGCATCGATCGGAGGAGATGGAATAACATCAGTAGGAGACAATAATTTTCTGATGGCATATGTACATATAGCACACGACTGCAAAGTTGGAAATAATATTGTTATGGCAAATCTTGCAACACTTGCAGGACATGTTGTTATTGAGGATCATGTTGTTTTAGGAGGAGTTGTAGCAATACATCAAAATGCAAGAGTTGGAGCCTATTCGATGATAGGAGGACTAAGCGGAGTTTCCCTTGATGTGCCTCCATATGCTCTGGCTTCAGGCACGAGAGCCAAGCTGTACGGACTTAATCTCGTTGGCCTAAAAAGGGCAGGTTTTTCTGATGCAGTATTGGATGACCTTAAAAAAGCGTATAAAATACTTTTCAGAGACAAGAACACTCTCAAAGAAGCTATAAAAAAAGTTCAGCAGGAACTCCCTTTTACAGACGAAATTAAACATCTGCTTGAATTTATAGAAAAAAACAAAAGAGGCATCTGCAGATAGATGTCTGATATCCTTCGATTCCCTTTTTTAATTTTTGGTTTTGCAGGATGAAAACACTCGGATTGATTGCAGGCATGGGCGAACTCCCCAAACTTATAGCATCAGAGGGAAGGGCAAAGGGTTACAAGATTTTAATAATTGCGCTTGAGCCTGTTGCAGATAATGATCTTGAAGAATACAGCGATGAAATAAAGCGTATAAGTGTCGGTAAGCTTAACGAAATAATAGAAACGCTTAAAAAACACAAAGTAAAAGAGGCTGTTATGGCAGGAAAGGTCCCGAAATCTCTTCTCTATAAAAGCCGGATAATTCCTGACCTAAGAGCAGTGAAACTTATTTTTTCCCTCAAGGATAGAAAAGACGATTCAATACTCCTTGCTGTTGCAAAGGAACTGGAAGAAGAGGGCATCAAGCTTCTTAAAACAACTGATTTCAGCGCAGGACTCATGACGCCTGAAGGGCTTTTAACAAAAGGAAAGCTTAAAGAGGATGAGAAGAAAGATGTTGAATTTGGATGGATTATAGCAAAGGAGATTAGTGGTCTTGATATTGGACAGACTGTCGTTGTGAAGGATAAGGCTGTCATGGCGATAGAAGCAATAGAAGGCACTGACGAGGCAATTTTAAGAGGCGGGACTCTTGCTCATCAAGGAGCTGTGGTAGTAAAAGTAAGCAAGCCAAAACAGGATATGAGGTTTGATGTGCCTGTTGTTGGAATGGATACATTGAAATCCATGATCAAAGTTAAAGCCCGTGTGCTTGCTGTGGAAGCAGGCAAAAGCATTCTTGTCCATCGAGAAAAAATGGTTAAGGAAGCTGATAAAGCCGGGATCGCGATCGTAGGGTATAAGGAATAAGAATAAATTAATTATAACTTATTCCTTCAGATGAAAAGGAACACTTGTGGAGACAACTCCTTTTTTGAGCAGCAAAAGTCCCTTTATAAACAGCGCTGTCTGATTGTGCAAAAGGTGATGCCACCATTTTAAAGGTACGAATTCAGGAAGCACAACAGTTATAACTCCGTCTGGATATCTGCCATTAACCTCATCTATATACTCTATCAGCGGCTGTTTAATGGAGCGATATGGAGATTCGAGTATGATAAGATTGACTCCTGTGCAATATCTGTCCCATTTTTGTTTTATTCTTGCGGTTTCCATTTCATTCAGGCAAACATAAATAGCAACAACATCATCGGATAATGCCTTTGCATACTTTACAGCATTTAGGACTGCCTGTTGCATGCCTGATATCGGAATGATAACTGAATGGTGTTTGTATGCTTTTTCTCCAGTTATACATTTTTCAACAGAAAGCTGTTCTGCAACAGAAAGATAATGGCGGTGAATTTTTTGTGTCAACATAACAAGCACAGGAATGGCGATAAGCACTATCCATGCTCCATGTGTGAACTTTTCAACTGCGATTATAATAAGAACTATTCCTGTTGTCATGCCACCTATAGCGTTGATAATTGTGCTTTTGAGCCAGCCCTTCATTTTTCCCCTTAGCCAGTGTCTGACCATGCCAATCTGCGATAAGGTAAAGGCTGTAAAAACACCCACAGCATAAAGAGGTATTAATGAGTGCGTATCGCCCTTAAAAAGGATTATCAGAAGCGCTGAAAGAAGACTGAGGATCAGTATGCCGTTTGAAAAGACTAGCTTGTCGCCCCTGTTAGATAACTGTCTCGGGAGAAATCGGTCATTTGCCATTATTGAGGAAAGCCTTGGAAAATCAGCAAACGAAGTGTTTGCAGCAAGGATAAGGACAAGCATCGTGGCAAACTGAATAGTGTAATATACAACCCCATTTGAAAATACTGTTTTTGCAAGTTGAGATATGACAGTCTCATTCGGATTAGGAATGATACCGTAATAATTTGCGAAATAGGCTATGCCTATCGTTAGAATTGCAAGTATGGATGCCATCCAGACAAGCGTGATACCCGCATTTTTGGCCTCAGGCGCTTTGAACGCGCGAACTCCATTTGATATGGCTTCTATTCCTGTTAGAGTAGCGCACCCTGAAGCAAATGCCTTCAGTATTATAAAAATAGGGAATATGCCTGCAGCAGTCTCAGTAACCTCTTTATATTGAATACGTGGTAAATGAATGGATTTTGTAAGACTTACAACAATAAGAGCAAGCAAGCTGCCTATGAAAATATATACAGGAAGCGAAAAAACTTTTCCTGATTCTCTCACTCCTCTCAGATTTATTATTGTAATGAACAAAATGGAAGCAATGCACATAGAGACAGTATATTCACGAGTCACAGGGAATGCTGAGGTAATCGCTGCTATTCCTGCTGCCACACTGACTGTTACTGTTAGCACATAATCGATAAGCAAAGCAGACCCTGCAATAAGACCTGGGAGATTACCTAAATTGTCTTTTGCGACTATATATGCTCCTCCGCCAGAAGAATATGCGTGAACGGTCTGGAAATATGAGGTGGCTACAATCGCAACAAGAACTACGATTGCTATGGCAATTGGCAGCGTGTAACTGAGAAGTGCTGTTCCTCCAGCAATTAGAGCAAACATAATTTCTTCTGTTCCGTAGGCCACAGATGAAAGAGGGTCAGAAGAAAATACTGCTAGACCCATTTTTTTTGACAGCCTCTCATGGCTTTCATTGATTGTCTCAATAGGACTCCCGATGAGAAAACTCTTTATAGACATGTTCACTCCTTTAAGGGACAAAAAGAGGAAATAAAAAGACCGCTTGGGCGGCGGTCTCTGATTTCGGCCTTTGCCCTTCCAAACGCCTACGAGGTTAGCTGACGGGCTCGGGAATGGAAGTTCCCTATTCTTTCGAAATACGCCCCATGCTCTATGGGTCCCCCGCATCCACTAAATGGATTTAGGCTGCTTTTATTTTTTAGAATATAGTATTAAAAATCAAATTGTCAATCTTTTTTACGGTTTCCAGAGTTCTTCGAATTTGCCGTTTTTTGTGATCCAAACAACAAAAGGAGATTCGGTAACGTCGCCTTTCGAGTCGAATTTAATCTTTCCCAACGCGCCGCTGAAATTCATTGAGCGAAGTTTTTCTATCACTTTCTTTTTTTCTGTTGTGCCTGTCTCTTTTATAGCGTTCAATAATATATTTGCCGCGTCATATGCATAGATTGAATAAGGTCCGATGGGTCCATATTTTTTTTCATAGTCGTCGACGAATTTTTTTGCTGATGGGATTTTTCTCGCATCGGGGCTGAATGTGAGATATGTGCCTTCGGCTGCTGATACCCCTGCTATTTCTATAAATTTTGGGTCTATTGTTCCGTCTCCGCTCATAAAAGGCGCTTTTATGCCGAGTTCTTTTGCCTGTCTTACAAGAAGACCTGCTTCAACATATATCCCGCCAAAAAATATAAGTTCTGGATTCCTGCTTTTTATAGTAGTTAAAATACTCTTGAAATCTTTGTCTCCCTGAACGATCCCTCCGTAATATACAATCTCTATTTTATTGCCGATTGATTTTTTGAATTCGTCTGCCAGTCCCTGCCCGTATGTTGTTTTGTCATGTATCACAGCGGCTTTTTTGATATTTAATTTTTTAAGCGTGAACTCTGCTCCAACTTTTCCCTGTTGGTCATCTCTGCCGCATACCCTGAAAACATTTATATATCCTTTTTCTGTCAGCTTTGGATTCGTAGAGCCGGGAGATATCATCGGAATCCCTGCTCGGTTATAAATATCTGATGCTGGAATTGAACAGTTTGAATTAAAATGCCCTATTACCCCCGCAACTTCCTCATTCACCAGTTTGTTTGCGACTGAAACTGCCTGTTTGGGGTCATGCTGGTCATCCTGTACAATTATCACGATTTTCTTTCCAAATATTCCGCCTTTTTCATTCCATTCTTTTACTGCAAGCTCAATTCCGTTTTTGAAATCAGTTCCCATTTTCGCCTGATCTCCTGTCATGGGGCCGGCAACGCCGATCTTTATTGAATCCTCTTTTTTCTGGCATGCAAAAAAAATAAAGATGATGGTCAATAATATGATTGAATTGAAGATTAATTTTTTCATGTGATTCTCCTTATTGTTCATTGGGTATCTAAGTATATTTTAATGAGAGAATTTTAGATTAAGAGATTATTTTTTGTAAAGTAGATTAAGAAAGGATTTAATGTTTTCAGTTATGTCACCGTGCAGGATTGCAGATGCAACTGCAACAGCATCGGCGCCTGCATCAAGAACGGACATTAAGTTATCGAGATTTATTCCGCCTATTGCAATAACAGGTATTCTTACAAGTTTTTTAACTTCTCTCAGCGATTCGGTTCCTTTTGGGGCGCCTGCTTCTTTGGTGAATGTGCGGAATATCGGCCCGAATCCAATATAATCTGCACCATATTCTTCAGCTTTCAGTGCTTGATGAATATTATGAGTGGATATCCCTATTATTTTTTTTTTGCCGAGGATATTCCGTGCCTCTTTTATAGGGAAGTCGTCTTGCCCAAGATGGACTCCGTCGGCATTTACTGCAGATGCAATGTCAACATGGTCATTTATTATAAGTTTTACGTCGAACTTTTCAGTGAATTTTCTGAGTTCTAGAGCTTCATTATAGATATCTCGTCTGCTTTTTTCTTTTTCCCTGTATTGAATGCATTTTATTCCTGACTTTAATGCAATAGAGACAATTTCTTTTGTGGCGAGATCGGATAATTTTCTGTCAGTTATGAGATATAAGCCGCCGAGATACATCGTTCAGTTTTTACGCCATCTCTATTCTGTTGCGGCCTTTCTTTTTTGCAGCGTACATCGCAAAATCTGCTGCAAGAACAATCTTTTCCTCATCGGTCATTTTTATATTAGGATCTGGGATGCCTGCAACTCCGATGCTGATAGTCACATGTTCATGCGGGATATCAGGGAATAAATGGCTGCTCATCCCTTTTAATATCCTGTTGGCAGGGGACATTGCATCTTCCTTTTTTGTATCTGGAAGCAGCATTATAAATTCCTCGCCTCCCCATCTTGCAACAGTATCGATTTCTCTCGCTGAAGATTTTATAATCTCATATGTTTCCTTGAGAACGGCATCTCCTGAATGATGTCCGAATGTGTCATTTATCTTCTTGAAATGATCGATATCTAACATCATGCATGCCAGAGGCTTGTTATATCTTTGCACCTTAGCAAATTCCAGCTTAAGGACTTCCTCGAACTTTCTTCTGTTGTATGCGCCTGTGAGCATGTCTGTTGTAGACAGCAAATTGAGTTTGTTATTTACTGCTTCAAGCTGAAAATTTTTATCTTCGAGTTCCACATTCTTTTTCCTTAATTCGTCCTGAAGTGTTTTAGTCCTTAAACATGTGTATATTCTTGCATTTAATTCAATCTCACTGTACGGCTTTGGAAGATAATCGTCAGCGCCTGCCTGAAACCCTGCTATTTTGTCAGTTACAGCGCCTTTAACAGTGAGCATTATTATTGGAATGCTACAGCTTTTTTCATTGCTTTTCATCCATCGGCAGACCTCGTTTCCGCTGATGTCAGGAAGGATTACATCAAGAAGAACAATGTCAATTTTTTCAGTTGTTACTGCCTTTAGCGCGGATTTGCCATTTTGAACCCAGAGAACCTCGTAACCTGTTTTTTCCAGATAGTCTTTTACAAATGCCCCTTGGGTATTGCTGTCTTCTACAAGAAGAATTTTAGCTTTTGCCATACTTGCTCACAGTCTATCATTTTAAAAATTTTTCTACAAATTTCAAAACCCTGCAAAGAATACAATTAATATTGGTTGCCTATTTATTTGAAACTCTGGGCATCCGAAGGGAATATGCCTTTTTCTACCTCTTCCTTGTAAGCCTTTACAGCATTAAGCGCCTCTGTTTTCAGGTCAGCATAGCGTTTGACGAACTTAGGTGTGAATCTTTCAAAGAGTCCTAATACATCATGGATCACTAAAACCTGTCCATCGCAATACGGCCCTCCGCCTATTCCAATAGTAGGGATGGAAAGCTCATCAGTCATTTTCTTTGCTAGATCCATTGGAATTGCTTCCATCACGAGGGAGAAAGCGCCTGCATCTTCAATAATATGCGCCTCTTCTATAAGTTTTTTCTGGGTTTTTTCGGTCTTGCCCTGGACTTTATATCCTCCAAATTTATGTATTGATTGCGGTGTCAGTCCTATATGAGCCATAACAGGGATGTCTGATTTGGTCATTGCCTTGATTTTGTCTGCAACCTCAGCTCCGCCCTCGATTTTGATTGCAGATGCTCCGCCTTCTTTTATAAATCTTCCCGCATTTCTTACAGCATCTTCGATACTTGCCTGATATGACATAAAAGGCATATCACCAATTACCATTGCATTATTTACAGCTCGCGAAACCATCTTGGTGTGATATATCATCTCGTCCATTGTGACTGGGAGTGTATTTTCAAATCCCTGAACAACCATCCCCAGGGAATCTCCAACAAGTATTGCATCAATCCCTGCTTCATCAACAATCTGTGCAAATGGAAAGTCATATGCAGTGAGCATGGTAATCTTCTTTTTTTCAGCTTTTTTTTTCAAAAAATCCTGGATAGTAACCTTTTGCATATGCTCCTTATATGTTCATTTTCTTGTCTAAAGTTTATTGGCTGTCTTTAATTATTTAATAGTCTTATCGGAACTTTTATATTGTATTTGAATTTATTAATTATAAACTAAAAATCAACGGTTATTATCTGGGACGGTTCGCTTTCTTTAACCGGACCAACAGCAGTTATTTTATATAGCTGTTTATTTCCCGCTTTTTCCCTGTCAACAAAAACAGGAGTGACAGGTTCGCTGATCACTTTGAATCCCTCATTGTGAATTTTGCGGTAGACTCTGTATTTTGTAACCCAGGGTTCCGGATTTTCCTTCCATGTAAGGATAACCTTTTCGTCAGCCTTTACTGTTTTAATGCCGGCAGGCTTTGATGGAATATAATCTGAAGGACTGACCTCTATCTCAACAGATGCCATGCTCTCATCCCTTACGGGTTTGCCAAAGCTGCTTCTGACTGTGTAATAAACAGTTCTGTTGAACTCGGGAGCTGCTGCAAATGACGGCGAATCCAGAGGAGAAGTGTTTAACGGATAAAAACCGTATTTTCCTTTTTCATAGCTTTTGTAAACATTATAAATAATTTCTTTCCCTGTATTTTCCCATGTTATCTCAATCGTGCTGTTGCCTATGAAAAAGGATATGTTTCTGGGCGCTGGTGCCGGTTCCAAAGGTTTTATCTCTATTGTTTCAGAGTCATTGCTCAAGACCTCTTTTACTGTCTGAGCAACTATCTTGTATCTGTATGTATTGCCTGTTTTAAAATCTTTATCTATGTAAGAGGTTTCATCTTTTGATAAATTTGCTATTGTGTCGAAATCTATTCTGTCTGACTTAAGTATATAAAATTCCTTGAGATTGCTTTTTTTGGGATAAGACCATGTTAAGACAATAGTGTCTTCTCTATGAACTGCCTTAACATTTTCCGGCGGAACAGGTTTCTCGTATGCCTTTAGCGTAGGCGGAGTCTTCTTGCCGCACGAGACAATAACAAGACAAAAAACAAAGAGCAGCAAACAAGCTGTTATTTTTGTTAGTGAAATATTTGGAATTTTCATTTTACGATCTGCTTGAATTTCTTTATCTGCTTTATTACCTCTGAAGGAGAAGTCCCGCCTTTTGATTTCCTTGCTTTCACAGAGGCCTTTGCACTGATAAATGAATATATGTCCTTTCCAATTTTTGAAGAGAATTTTTTCAGGTCATTCAGACTAATATCTTTAAGCTGCTTTTTTGTTTTTATTGCATTAAGCACAATCTTTCCTGTTATCTCATGAGCCTCCCTGAAAGGTACGCCTTTTTTAACAAGATATTCCGCGATATCTGTTGCAGTCGAATATCCTTTTTCAGATGCCTCAAGCATTGTTTTCGTCATAAATTTTATTTTGGGCATCATCTCTGCAAGAACTGTAAGGCATGACTTAACAGTATCTACTGTATCAAATACAGGAACCTTATCTTCCTGCATATCCCTGTTATAAGACAGAGGCAGACCCTTCATAACAGTGAATATTGAGAGCATGCTGCCATATACCCTCCCTGTTTTCCCCCTTATGAGTTCGGATACATCGGGATTTTTTTTCTGAGGCATTATGCTCGAACCCGTAGTAAAGGAATCAGACAACTCAATAAAAGAAAACTCTTCTGTTGACCAGAGTATATTTTCTTCTGAGAGCCTTGAAAGGTGCATCATTAAAATCGCTGAATCTGTCAGAAAATCAATGACAAAATCCCTGTCAGACACAGCATCAATGCTGTTTTCTGCTAATGCCTTAAATCCGAGCAATTTTGCAGTATATGTTCTGTCTATTGGAAGTGTTGTTCCTGCAAGAGCACAGGAGCCAAGAGGCATAACATTCACCCTGTTAAGCGTTTCTTCAAAACGTGTTTTATCCCTCTGGAGCATCTCCATATATGCAAGAAGATAGTGTGAAAGCAGGACAGGCTGCGCCCTTTGCATATGCGTATATCCGGGCATTATAACGTCCAGATATTTTTCTGCCATTACAAGCATCTTAATTTGCAGATTCTTTATTAAAAAGATTATTGTCTTAATCTCATCCCTTAGATAAAGCCTCAGATCCAGAGCGACCTGATCATTTCTGGAACGTGCAGTATGCAGTTTTTTCCCTGCAGAGCCGATTTTTTTAGTAAGGGCTGATTCAATATTCATATGAATATCTTCAAGCTCTTTTTTGAACCTGAACTTGCCGGAGGCTATTTCTTTTGCTATTAATTCAAGCCCCTTGATAATATTTGCGGATTCCTTGGCAGATATTATTTGCTGTTTGGCCAGCATCTTTGCATGGGCAATATCACCCTCTATATCGTATTGCCAGAGCCTCCAGTCAAACGAGATCGATTCTGTGAATGACTCCACGATTTTTGATGTGCTGCCTGTGAACCTTCCAGCCCATGGTTTTTTCATGATGAACTAAGGATAAAATTTTAAACAGATACTGTCAAGGGCTGAGTGTTTCTTTACATAAGTCAAGCTCTTGTGGTATTCTTATAACCTCAATTAGAAAGAAAGGAAAGGTAGGTAAATTTATGCCTCTCAAAAAAGAAAAGAAAACCCAAATAATTACAGAGTACAAGACGCATGAAAAAGATACAGGTTCCACAGAGGTTCAGCTGGCTATTTTAAGCGAGAGGATAACCTATTTAACAGAGCACTTCAGGACCCACAAGGGTGATCATCATTCCCGTCGTGGTCTTCTTCAGCTTGTTGGGCAGAGGAAAAAACTGCTCGACTATCTTAAATCTTCAAGTAAGGACCGCTATACAAAAGTAATCGAACGTCTTGGACTCAGAAAGTAGAAAGAGGATTAATGACAAAATTAGAAGTTGATATTAAAGGGCAATTTTTATCTATTGAAACAGGTGAGATAGCCAAGCAGTCAGATGGAGCAGTTGTACTAAGATATGGTGAAACAGTTGTACTTGCAACGGTGGTTGCATCAAAGAGGACAGACAAGGTATTTGATTTTTTCCCGCTCACAATCGATTATCAGGAAAAGGCCTACTCAGCAGGAAAGATCCCGGGAGGATTTTTCAAAAGAGAGGGCAGGCCAAGTGAAAAAGAGATTTTATCCTCCCGTCTTATTGACAGACCTATAAGGCCTTTATTCCCGGAAGAATTCTGTTCTGATACACAGGGAATAGCAGCTGTGCTTTCATACGGAAGTGAGAATGTATCTGATATCCTCGGGATAATCGGCATATCGACTGCTTTGATGATATCTGATATCCCATTTTCAGGTCCTGTTGCTGCTGTAAGAATAGGAAGGCTAGATGAGAAATTCATTATAAATCCTGATTTTGCCGAATTGGAAAATCTTGATATGAATCTTGTTGTAGCAGGCACAGAAAGTTCGGTATTGATGGTAGAAGGCGAGTGTTCAGAACTGCCAGAGTCAGTGCTTATCAGCGCTATAGATCACGCTCACAAAGAGATAAAAAGAATTGCCGCTGTTCAGCATGAACTGAAAAAATTGGTTGGAAAAGAAAAAAGGACGCTGACTAAGATAGAGGTTAATGAAGAATTAAAAAAGAAGATCGAGACCCATACGATTCAGAGACTTAAGGAAGCAGTAAGCATCCCCGGCAAGCTGAGGAGACAGGAAGAAATAGACCTTATCATTGCTGAGACGATAAAACAATTCAATACAGAGGAAAAAGACATCTCCAAGGATATAACGAACATATTTTATGATATTGAAAAGACACTTGTCAGGAATATGATAATAGAAAAAGGAATAAGAACTGACGGCAGAAAACCTGATGAGATAAGACATATAAGCGCAAGAGTAGGATTGCTTCCAAGGGCTCATGGTTCAGCGCTTTTTGTAAGAGGAGAGACACAGGCGCTTGCTGTAGTAACGCTCGGCACTGCAGACGATGAACAGAAGATTGATGCTCTTGAAGGTGAAAAATATAAATCGTTTATGCTTCATTATAATTTTCCTCCTTTCAGCGTAGGAGAGGTTAAGCCTCTTCGTTCGCCAGGCAGAAGAGAAATAGGACACGGGGCATTGGCTGAACGAGCGCTTAAGGCGGTCCTGCCTTCAAAAGAAAAATTCCCTTACACAATAAGAATTGTTTCAGACATATTTGAATCTAACGGTTCATCTTCAATGGCAACTGTCTGCGGCGGGATACTTGCATTAATGGATGCAGGTGTGCCGATAGAAGCGCCAGTTGCAGGCATTGCAATGGGGCTTATTCAGGAAGGCAGCAAGAATATTGTACTGACAGACATACTGGGACTTGAAGATCATCTAGGTGACATGGATTTTAAAGTTACAGGCACTGAGAAAGGCATAACTGCTTTCCAGCTTGATGTCAAAACAGGAGGACTGGATATTCCGCTTATGGAGAAAGCCCTGGAACAAGCAAGAAAAGGGAGGCTTCATATCCTTGGTAAGATAAAAGAAGTAATGTCAACACACAGGGAACAGCTTGCTCCTTATGCGCCTAGAATCTACACCATGCAGATCAAGCAGGATAAGATAAGGGATGTTATAGGAACAGGCGGCAAGGTTATCAGAGGGATAATAGAGCAGACAGGCGTGAAAATAGATATAAATGACAGCGGTGTTATAAATATAGCGTCTTCAGATGAGACTTCTGCACAAAAGGCTATAGACATAATAAACGGGATTATTGCTGAGGCAGAGCTTAACAAGATATACCTTGGCAAGGTTAAGAGGATTGTTGATTTCGGCGCATTTGTCGAGATAATTCCCGGCGCCGGTGTTGAAGGCCTTCTTCATATTTCCCAGATTGATGAAAAGAGGATTGCAAAAGTCACTGATGTTCTGCAAGAGGGCGATGAGGTTCTCGTAAAAGTAATTGAGATTGATAAAACCGGGAAAGTACGCCTTAGCAGAAAAGAAGCCATGCGCGAAAGCGCTAAGAAGTCCTGATACCCTTAAAAAAGGTATGAAATCTCCCTTTAGTTGTTTGTAACTCAGACTTCGTATTGGTACAATTTAATCATGTATAAAAAAGCAAATCTGGAAAATGGCGTCACTGTTGTTATGGAGCAGATAAGAAATGTACGCTCCGTAACACTGGGCATATGGGTAAAGGTTGGCTCAAGGAACGAATCATCCGCTAAAAACGGTGTTTCTCATTTTCTCGAACATATGTTTTTCAAAGGGACACAGAAGCGCAGTGCAAAGGATATTGCTATTGACACAGACTGCCTTGGCGGAGATCTCAACGCATTCACATCAAGAGAAAGTACAACTTTCTATGTAAAGGTTCTTGACGAGCATTTTGAAAGAGGTGTAGAACTCCTGACTGATATATTTCTCCACTCCACATTCCCTGAACAAGATGTAGAAAAAGAAAAGGGGATAATAAAAGAAGAGATAAAGATGGTCGAAGACACTCCTGATGAGTATATACATGATCTCTTTAACGAGCAGATATGGGGTGATGAAGGGATAGGCCAGTCCATACTTGGGAAAAGAGAGACGATAAAGACATTCAAGAGAGAAGATCTCATAAGCCATATAAGAAAATACTATGGAACAAAGGACATTGTTATTGCGTGCGCCGGTAATTTTGAAGTTGATAAGCTGTTAGATGTTTTGAATAAGAGCCTTGGATCTTTGAGAAGGGGTTCAGAACCTGACAAAGGTTCAACGCCTGTGTTCAGAAAAGGGATTAAGGTTTTTAATAAAGATCTGGCAGAAGCCCATATCTGTGCAGGTGTTGAAGGCATTTCTCAGTCAAGCAATGAAAGATATGTGCTGTTTCTTCTTAATACGATATTCGGCGCCGGCATAAGCTCAAGGCTCTTTCAGGAAATAAGAGAGAAGAGAGGACTTGTCTATTCAGTGCATTCTTATATTTCATCTTATTTGGATACAGGCATGTGGGCAGTTTATGCAGGGACAGGCAGAAAGAAGGTTGTTGAGGTTATAGACATAATTCTGAAAGAGATAAAAGGACTTGCAGACACTGTAACAGAAACCGAACTGCAAAGGTCAAAAGACCAGCTAAAGGGGAATATCATTCTTGCGCTTGAATCAACCAGTGGAAGGATGCAGAACATTGCAAGGCAAGAGATTTATTACGGCAAATATTATTCACCCTCAGAAATAATCAAAAAGATAAATTCAGTAAGTCTAAACGCTGTAAAAGATCTGTCGCAACGGCTTACGATGTCGGGGAATACTGCAATCTCAGTTCTTGGGCCTGTTGATGAGAATGAGCTTAACGGTATCCTGATTTAAATCCATTCTATTTTTCAACTACATCAGTTCTCTTCAGGCAAAAAAACTTGACTTTAGATTCCAAAACAATTAAAGTCTCATTTAATTTAGATAAAATCACGGCGGTTTTTTAGTCAGGCTTTTATGCCTATTTACTGACAACAGGAGTTAGATAACAATGTCAACAAAACACAAAGTGCCGACCTCTTCATGGAGGGCTTTAATTGAGAGTGCATTTTATGCAAACTCAGTAAGAAAGACAACAATGGCTGAGTTGTATAAACTCTCTGTTAAACAGCCTGAAGTTGTTGTCACTTCCCATCCGATGTACAAGCCTGAGGTCTTTGGTCTGCCAAAGGATGCAAAAGTGCTTATATCAAATGACGGCGGCATTGTTGGACGCACTGCAAGGGCAAGACGCCTTGTCAGGGAAATGGGCAAAGAGAGAGACAAATATCTTTCAATACTCGGTGATGCGATATTTAATTTCAACCGTGAACACGGACTCTGGCTTGAAGGAATTATCGGACTTCACCCTGATTTTATGGTAAAAGCAAATCTGCTCAGCCGCGAGACTGACGCAAAAAATATGCTTGATTGGGGAATAAATTTCACACCATGGATGAAACCATGGGATCAACTCTATGAAAAATCCCGTGTTATTGACGAACCGGACATAATGGTGTTTGCTGACGCTGAATGGTCGCACCCTGATTTCCCGAATGGTCTTGTGATAATTGATGAGGCGCAGAACTGCATTGCAATACTGGGACTCAGATATTTTGGAGAAAGAAAAAAAGGAACGCTTACGCTTGTATGGACAATTGGAGTAAGACAGAACATGGTAGCATGCCACGGCGGAATTAAGAAGATAGGAGACAATCCTCCTGTTGCTGTATTCGGACTCTCTGGTTCAGGCAAATCATCGATCACAAACAGCCATGACCACGGAGGAACCTTAAAAAAGAATGAAAGGGTAACTGTAATTCATGATGATGCTTTTCTGATTGATCTTGAAAATAATTTTACAGTAGCGCTTGAACAGGGCCTCTTTGATAAGACAGATGCTGTTAAGTTCAATGACCCCGACCTTGAATATTTTTATTCAGCGCAAAATGTCGGCACTACAATGCTTGACGGAAGAAAACTTATGGTGTGCGAGGATGTAAGAAATGATAATGGCAGGTGCCTGAAATCAAGGGATATGTTCAACCATTCTGATTACTGTGAGCAGCCCGGCATGGTGATATGGCTTCAAAAAGACACAAGCCTTCCTCCGATATGCAGAGTCGATTCAGTAGGGCTTTCAGTTGCAATGGGAGCTTCTCTGAGCACTCTGCGAGCAAAAGGCGTTGAGAATGTTGATCCAAAGGAATTAGAGAAACTTGTTATAGAGCCTTTTGCAAATCCTTTCAGGGTTCATCCTCTAACTGTGGATTGTCAGCAGTTCAAAAAACTATTCAAGCTTGGAACTAAATGCTATATCATGAATACGCATGCATTCGGTCTTCCCGGAAAACTTATAGATATACCAAAAGAACTTTCACTCATGATTGTCACAGAGCTTGTAAGAGGAAATATCGGGTGGAAAGAATGGAAAGAATTTGAAGGACTATCTGTTCCAAAAAACGGAAATGAGTTATTTGGATCTGATTATGACAAAAAATATATGCCGCCAGGAGAGTCTGATTTCATATATTATCTGCGCGACAGGATGCAGGACCGTATAACCTATCTCTCAAACAAGAGAGACATAGAACAAGACATGGAAAGCGCTTTTATAGATCCTATTGTTGTTGCAAGGACAGTGATCGACAAGATACTGCATCCGATTTAATCAGGTAACCGTCTTGGATATTTCGATTGTTTTAAGAGAACTAGCTGTATCAGCGATCCCGATCCTGATTGCAATAACCTTTCATGAAATTTCACATGGTTTCATTGCTGACAAACTTGGCGATCCGACAGCCAGAATGACAGGAAGACTTACAATAAATCCTCTTGCTCACATAGATATATTCGGGACGATCATTCTTCCTATTCTGCTTATTGTGACAACAAAAGGACAGTTTGTTTTCGGATATGCCAAACCTGTTCCTATTAATCCAATGAATTTCAGGAACCCAAAAAGAGATATGGCATTATCAGCTGCGGCCGGACCAGCTACTAATTTACTGCTTGCAGTACTCAGCCTGCTTCTTCTTAAATTCTTAATTGCGCCTTTGCAAGGTGTTTTTTCAGAAGAGATCGTATCAAGCATTCTTCAGCCGATTGCGCTTATGCTCAAGTCGAGCATTATAATAAATATCGTGCTCGCTGTATTTAATATGATACCGATACCTCCGCTTGACGGCGGCAGGGTTTTTGTTGGGATACTACCTTACAAGCATGCAATATCATTCAGCAGGATAGAACCGTTTGGAATGATAATAGTGCTTGTTCTTATTGCAACAGGCATTGCTGACTATTTCGTAATCCCGTTAGTAAGATTCTTTCTGGAATTTTTAAGCGTTTTCTAACCTTATTTTAAAAATAAGCATTATTTTTTTGTTGTCTGCGGACGCTGTTAAAAATCCGAGATTGACAGCCTGCCATTGATACATGAATAATATACCAAATGTAATTTGATATCTTCGGGAGGTCATGTTCACTTATGAATCAAAAAGAAAGAGTTCTCAGCGGTATGCAGCCGAGTGGAAAGCTTCACATAGGCAATCTTGTCGGAGCTCTTCAGAATTGGGTCAGGATTCAGGATAAATATGAATGTTTTTATTTTGTTGCAGACTGGCATGCGCTGACAACCGGATATTCGGATTCAGCATCAATAAAGGAGTCGACTGAGGATCTGCTGCTGAATTTTATTGCAGCAGGGCTTGATCCTGATAAATGCACTATATTCATACAATCAAAGATTCTTCAGCATGCAGAGCTTCATCTCCTGCTTTCTATGATAACGCCGCTTGGATGGTTAGAGAGAGTTCCTACTTATAAAGAGAAACAGCAGGAACTAAAGGAAAAAGATCTTTCTACTTACGGCTTCTTAGGGTATCCGCTTCTTCAGACAGCGGACATAATAATTTACAGGGCAAAGTATGTGCCTGTTGGCGTTGATCAGGTTCCGCATCTGGAGATATCGCGTGAAATTGCAAGAAGATTTAATTATATCTATAAAGAAGTATTTCCGGAACCAGAGGCTCTTCTTACCTCATTTCCAAAAGTACCCGGAGTTGACGGCAGGAAGATGTCTAAGAGTTATGAAAATGCGATCTATCTTTCTGATCCGCCTAAAGTTGTTGAAGAAAAACTGCTTACAATGATAACCGACCCTGCAAGAAAACGCAGAACTGACAAAGGCAATCCTGAGCTTTCGCCTGTTTTTCAGCTGCACAAGATATTCTCTTCACAGCAGGAGATGGATGAAGTTGCAGAAGGCTGCCGCACTGCGGGCATTGGCTGTATTGACTGCAAGAGGGTACTGTTAAAAAATATTTTTAAAGTTCTTGAACCAATATGGGCGAAGCGGGCAGAACTTTTGGCAACCCCCGGTATTTTAAGACAGGCTGCTGAGAAAGGCACTGAAAAAGCCGCAAAAGCAGCAGAAGAGACAATGCGTATGGTTCGGGAGGCAATGCGTTTTGGTTAAAATAGTATCGAGTAATTTTTCAAAACACAGTCTGAAATATATCTTCCTGATAATCCTGGGTTTTTTTATTTTGCAGGCATCATCATCTTATGCTTTTTTTTCTGATAAAGAGATCGAGTTTTTGCAAAAGGAGTTTTCTCAGAAACTGCTTAATGAAAGAATTGCTCTCTGGGCCGAAAAATTCATAGGCACTCCTTATGACACAGATCCATTGGGCCAGTATGTAACAAAAAAAGTAATTGTTTCAGATGATAGCGTTGACTGCATGTATCTTGTCTTCAGGGTTCTTGAGCTTGCACTTTCCCAGACGCCGCAGCAGGCTGTTGAAACAGCTATGGAAAAAAGATTCACAACAATAGGTGTTCTTGATAAATACGGCAAAGTTGCCAACTACGAAGAGAGATACGCATATGGCGAAGATATGATTGACAGCGGCAAATGGGGCAAAGAGATAACAGAAAACATTGGAAGGACGATTGGCATCAAAGGTTCAAGAGGAAGAGACAGGGTAAAAATAGTTTTGAAAAAGGAATTAATGGAAAAACTGGATAAATTTCCTGATACCAAATCCCTTAAAGACGGAGATATTATATTTTTTGTAAAAGCGATCGAAAAAAGAATTAGTGATGAGATCGTAGGTCACATGGGCATCATTAAAAAAGAAAAAGACGGAATATATCTTATCCATGCAAATGGGATTAAGAATAAGAATGGCAGTGTAAAAAAGGTAAGGCTTTATGATTATCTTAAAACCACGTCTTTTATAGGTTTAAGGATAAGCAGATTCGAATAAACTTGCAGCCCTTTTTTGTTCCGCCCGCTGCTAAATGAAATTATTTATTTGCTCTTCTTTGGTGTTTTGTTTTCTTGAGCAATTTTTTATGTTTGTGCTTGCTCATTTTTTTCTTACGCCACTTTACAACGCTGCCCACTCAGTCACCTCCAGTAATTTTTTTTATTTTATCCTTTGAATACTGTTTATTCAGGGAAACTGCTTAAAAAGCGTATTCATAATAACAGACAAGCCATTTTTTAGCAAGAGTTTGGGAAAAAGCTGTTTAGAAAAATATGTGGGCAGCATAAACCAGATTCTTTTAAAAGCTTAAGTTTGGATTTGACTTTTCTAGTTATTGGAGTACAATTTAGATTCATTGGTTACAAAGTGATTGACAAAAATAGCTGGCGATGACAAATTATGGCAATTGTTTTATATAAGTACCTTAATAGTAAATATAACAAATTGATTTTATTGAAAATTTTATGTATGATTTCTGGTATGGAAAGTGCTTTATTATTATAGATTTATTTAAAAATGGTCTTTGACCATAAAATCTGAAAGGAGGAAATTATGTTTAAAGTGATTCAAAAGATGAAAGTAAGAGATGGAAGAGGTTTTACCCTGATAGAATTGCTGATAGTTGTGGCAATTATCGGAATTCTAGCTGCAATAGCAGTTCCTGCATATCTTGGTCAGCAGAAAAAAGCTAAATGGCGTGCTTTGCTAGCCACTGCTGACGGTGCAATGAAACAAGGTAGCGCAGCGCTTAATGACTTTGCAAAGCTTGATCCAATTATTTTAATGTCAGATCCTTCAACCAGATTGTGCTTTGCGCACAATTCTAAACAGAATGTAGACACTAATGCTGATGGGGTTCCTGAAACTGCGGTTTGCACAGCAAAATTTCCAGGCATGGTTAATGATGCATTGTATGCTGTTGGCGTGAATGCACCGAATGTTGTTCATGGTATTGCAAACGGTATTGCTGCAGAAGCATGTGGAACTCTTGCAGCAGGAACTAATTTAGAAGCTACTGCGCCACTTGCAGTTGCACCCTTTGGCGGTTTACTTAAATTAAGCCCATATACAGAAGCAAAGTGTGTTTTTAGTGTACAAGCAGCACCGTACGTTGTTGCAGCTACAGAAGTTGGTCAGGTTGTGCTTGAATATAATGAAGCTTCAAAAAGCATTAGAGTAATTGCTATTGAAGATAGAGGCGATGGAAACATAGGGGAAACAAAAGTATTGACATCTGCTGCTGAATAATAGGATTTGATGTTTTTTTAAGGGCAGAGAAAAACTCTGCCCTTAAATTTTTTTATGCAAATGTGTTATTGCTCTTTTTTTTTGTATATTTTATAATCTGTACATGCGAAAAATTATGAATAAAAAAGGATTCACGCTAGTTGAACTTTTAATAACAATAGCTATTTTAGCAATTCTCGTAGGAATAGCTGTTCCAACTTATCTTGGCCAGCAAAGAAAAGCTGCAATGACTGAGGCCGTGTCTAAGCTCCAGAATCTAAGGCTTCTTGAAGAGCAGTTTTATGCTGAGAATGGAAGATATGCGCCTGGAGCAACTTGTAATGGGATAGTTACTGTTTCGCCTTCATTCTACAACATAAATTTCGATACCCTAACTAATCCTAATTCTCCTTCAAACATTATTGTATGTCTCAGAGGTTTCAGGCCAGGAAATGCAGTAGATCTGTATTATGATTATACAATTTATAACCCCGCCCAACTATTAAACAGTGGGACATGTGCTAGCGCTGGCAATGACCCTAATGCTCCAGCAGGAGCGAGTTTTACGGCATGCGCTATGCCTAAAGCAGGCACTATTGTAGCTAACTCCGCAGCATTGTGGATAAATGACAGGAATCAGAATAATTTCTGAAAACACTATGATTCAATTTTTAAACTCTCTTTAAAGAAAAATGGAAACTCTTTTATTTGATTTTCTTTCTGATATTAAACAAACTATTTTTTAGAAAAAATACAATATTATTTACCTCATTATTTGCCTCGATTTATCATCTAGTAGAAATACAAAAATATTAAAATTTAATTTTTAAGTTTATTTAAAAACTCTTTATTCTTCAAATACCATTGGACTGTTTTTTCTATTCCTTGTTCGATAGAAACAGCTGGTTTCCAACCCAATCGGGTTTTTGATTTTTCTATGTCAGCCCATGTTGCAGGCACATCAGCAGGATGAAGCGGCAGCCACTCTATCTTTGCTTTCTTACTGAGATTTTTTTCTATCAAATTTATTACGTACATGAGTTCTACGGGATTGTCATTCCCAAGATTAAATATTTCATAACCAGATGGTCGAGACGACTCGCAGCCGAGCTTTAGGCATTTAATTGTGCCGTCAGCAATATCATCTATATATGTAAAGTCTCTCTTTTGTTTCCCGTCTCCAAAAACAGGGATGGATTTACCATTATCAATGTTTTTAATGAATTTAAATATGCTCATGTCCGGTCTTCCTGCAGGACCATATACGGTGAAATATCTGGGAATGCTTATATCAATCTTATGAAGATAATTATAGCTGTAACAAAGCGCCTCGGCTCCTTTTTTTGCTGCAGAATAGGGCGCAAGAGGTTTATCAGTTTTGCTGTCTTCTTTAAACGGCATATCATTGAGTCCGTAAATGCTGGAGGTGGAGGCGAGCACGAATTTTTTTATCCCAAAATCTTTACAGCATTCCAGAAGATTAAGCGTCCCCTTGATGTTTGTATCAAGATATACCCATGGGTTTTCAACAGATGCTCTTACACCTGCTCTGGCGGCAAGATTAATAACAGCATTAATTTTATTTTCTGAAAATGCTCTTTTTATTTTTTTATAATCAACGATGTCATATTTATAGAACTCAAAGTTTTTTTTATCTATTAATTTCTGAAGACGCCATTTTTTCAGCCTCGGATCATAATAGTCATTCATGTTGTCAATTCCAATTACTTGATGACCGTTTTCGATGAGTTTTTCTGAAACCTTCCAGCCGATGAATCCCGCGCATCCTGTAATCAGGATTGTCTGCATTTAACCTCCAAGTGACATTAAAAAAAATTTTGTAATGCGATTTGCTATAATACAACAAACTTTTTAAAAAAGTTAAATGAATCTATGAAAATGAAAGCTCTAATATTAAGCGGCGGTAAAGGCACGAGGCTCAGGCCTCTTACGCATACTACTGCTAAGCAGCTTGTTCCTGTGGCTAATAAGCCTATCCTAAGCTATGTTCTTAGTAATATAAGTGAAGCTGGGATTGAAGATATAGGGATAATAATATCTCCTGAAACCGGCAATGAAGTTAAGGAATATGTTGGAGACGGCAGTAAATGGAACAGCAGGATAACCTATTTGATTCAGGATAACCCTGCAGGACTTGCCCATGCAGTTAAAATAGCAAAAAATTTTCTTCAAAATAATAATTTTGTTATGTATCTGGGAGACAACCTCCTGTCGCATGGTCTTAAAGGTGCAATAAAGGAGTTCAGAGAGAAGAAATGCGAGGCACGGATTTTTTTAAAAGAGGTTGAAAACCCAAAACAATTTGGCGTGGCTGAACTTGACAAACAAGGCAATATAATTAGATTAATCGAAAAACCTGATAATCCGCCTTCGAATCTTGCCCTTGTAGGCGTTTACATTTTTAGTTCGAAAATCCATGAAGCCATAGACAAAATTAAACCTTCTTTACGAGGGGAACTTGAAATAACAGATGCAATTCAAAAACTAATAGATATGAATTGCAATGTGACGAGCGAGATCTTAAATGGATGGTGGCTGGATACAGGGAAAAAAGACGATATACTTCATGCAAATGCTGTTGTTCTGGATGAGTATGTAAAAAGAGAGATTGAGGGCAAGGTTAATGAAAAAAGCAAAATTATCGGCAGAGTCAAGATTGAGAAAGGGGCTCAAATAGAAAACTCTACTGTCAGGGGTCCTGTTATTATAGGAAATAACGCAGTGATTAAAGATTCATTCATAGGTCCTTTCACAAGTATTGCTGAAAATGTGACTATTACAAATTCTTCTGTTGAGCATTCAGTGATTTTAAATAATGCTTTTTTATCTGGAATTGAGAGGCTGGAGGACAGCTTGATAGGCAAAAATGCAACAGTAGTTAAAAACTGCAAAGGACATAAAGGGTTGTGTTTAATGCTTGGAGATGATTCAGCTATCGAGGTATGAGGTGTTTAAAATCGGCGAAATAGACGGCGTAATTATAAAAAAAATAATTTTGCATAATGACAACAGAGGCTGGCTTGCAGAGCTTTTCAGAAAAGATGATCTGAATAATTACGGGCCGATGATGAGCTATATTTCTGTTACAAAACCAGGAATTGCCAGAGGACCACATGAACATACCTATCAAACAGATTATTTTTGTTTTTTAGGCAAAGCAAGGTTGTTTTTATGGGATAACAGAAAAGATTCGAAGACCTATATGAACAAGCAAGTTATTGAAAATGCCGACGGGCTTACTGTAATTGTGCCTCCCGGTATTGTACATGCATACAAAAATATCGATACTACAGACTGCTTAATAGTTAATTTTCCTGACAAGCTTTTTGCAGGATGGGGAAAAAAGGAAGCAATTGATGAGATTCGGCACGAAAACATGCCAGAGAGTCCATACAGATTGGAGTAAATAAAAGCAATGAAAATATTAGTAACAGGCGGCTGCGGATTTATCGGTTCTAATTTCATCAGATATATTTTAAAAAAATATCCTGATTATCGTGTTGTGAATTTAGATCTGCTGACTTACGCAGGAAATCCGCAGAACCTTTTAGAGATAGAGAAAAACGAACGATATTCATTTATACACGGCAGTATCGAAAAAAAAGAGCAAGTGCTGAAGGCTTTGGATGGAGTTGATTGTATTGTTAATTTCGCAGCAGAAACTCATGTTGACAGATCAATTGCCGATGCTAACCCTTTTTTAATGACTAATATAATCGGTACTTACACCCTTCTCGAGATTGCTATGAAAAAATCGATTAAGAAATTTGTTCATATATCAACGGATGAGGTTTATGGCAGTCTGGGGAAAAGCGGCAAATTTACAGAAGATATGCCACTCAAGCCGAATTCTCCTTATTCAGCATCCAAGGCTTCGGCAGACCTTTTGATAAGGGCTTTTTACGAAACCTACGCATTCCCGGTTGTTATAGTAAGACCGTCAAATAATTACGGATATTACCAGTATCCTGAAAAATTTATTCCCCTAATGATAACGAATCTTTTGCTTGACAGACCGATTCCTGTTTACGGAAAAGGAGATAATGTAAGAGACTGGCTTTTTGTGGAGGATAACTGCAGCGGCATCGATGCAATAATCCATAATCCGCAGGCAGGCGAGATATACAATATCGGCGGAAACAGCGAGGTAAAAAATATTGAACTTGCAAGGATGATTCTTAAGATTATGGGAAAGAGTGAAAGCTGGATTAATTTTGTGAATGACAGACCCGGGCATGACTATAGATATGCGCTTGATAATTCGAAAATAAAAAAAATGTATGGCTGGAGTCCAAGAGTAAAGATAGAGGAAGGAATTCTAAAGACTGTCCAATGGTATAAAGACAACAGGAACTGGTGGGGACCATTAAAGACCCGCCTTGAGATGGAGAGCAAGGGTTTCTGGGGAAAAAAATGAAGATACTGATCACCGGCGCAAGAGGCATGCTGGCGTCGGATTTAATCCCGCATTTAGAACAAGCCCATGATGTTATCCCGTTCTCTGAATTTGAACTTGATATAACCGATCTGGACATTTTATCTATTAAAGCAAAAGAGGCCAAACCTGAGTTGATAATAAACTGCGCTGCTTATACAAAAGTGGACGATGCGGAAAAAGAAAAGGATCTTGCCCTTAATGTAAACAATCTTGGCGCAAAAAATATCGCGTTGATATGCGCTGAAAGAAAAATTCCTTTATGCCATATCAGCACTGACTATGTTTTCGACGGAAATAAGAATGCTCCATACAGCATATATGATAAACCTAATCCTATTAATTTTTACGGAAGAACAAAACTTGAAGGCGAACAACATATCCAAAATATTCTGAAAGATTTTTATATTATAAGAACAAGCGGACTTTACGGCATACATGGCGCAAATTTTGTATCGACAATAATGAAGATTGCCAAAGTACAGTCCAATATAAAGGTGGTGTCTGATCAAATTACCGCTCCAACATCCACGCTTAGTTTAGCTCAGGGCATTAAAATTCTGATAGAAAGCAGTAAGTTTGGACTGTATCATCTGACTGATGACTCGAAAGACGGTATAAGCTGGTATGATTTTGCAAAAGAAATTATTTCGGAGGCAGGCATAAATTCATCTGTAATACCTATAAGCACTGAAGAATTTCCAAGACCAGCAAAACGTCCTAAATACTCAGTGCTTGCAAATGATTCGATTAAAAATACTGTTGATTTTCATCAGATACAGCGTAAGACTGCTTTGAAAAAATTTCTAGAAATAAGAACATAGGCTTATTATTCATCTACTGCTTTATTTTACCGAACCTGTTAGACATGAACATTCCTAATATTATCATAGCCAGCAAAGCGTGTTCCTGATACCATGGTGTGTTAAATGAACCTGCTATTATCGGGACGCTCAGGCTTCCAAAAGCAGACAACCAAATCCATTCTTGGCTGCATAATTTTCGGGTTTTTATAAGCTCAATAGCAATTATTACGATAAAAAAGAGGAATGAAAATAAGCCAAAAATCCCTTCCTCAACCAGCTTGTTAAGAAAAATATTGTGAGCATGAGGCAGCTTATTCCATGGAAGCTTTGCAGGTTCCTTAAGCTGAAGTTCTTCAGTTTTAATGCTCGAAAAATTACGCGGACCAATACCAAACAAAACAGAGTCGCCGAGCTTAATTCTTTCAATTGCAACTTTCCAGAAAAAAACTCTTACATTATCATTGGGATCAAGTTTTTGTGACCGTGCCATTTCAATGGTTTTTTCATAAAATCTTTTTTGCTTGAAACTATCCGGAGAATAAACTGCCATGAGAAAGGCTGCTGATAATAAGATTGCCAAAGCAAAAAATAACATTTTCTTTTTTAATAGGAGTATCGAAACAAGCAGTGTTATGGCTACAGCCAGAATCGATCCTCGGCTTGCCATAAAAACTAGAGTAAAAATCATAGCGGCAAATATAATTAACCATAAAATTTTATTTGATTTTATTGGGGCTTGAGAAAAACCCTGCGGTTTAGTCGCTAAAATTGAGAATGGAATCATTAGAGCTATTCCAAGATAAATTGAAGATTGGGTTACTATTCCAGCAGAATGAAATTCCAAATATTCTCTTACTCCTTTGTGCGTTTCGTAAATACCCCAAATTATTGCCAATAAGACGCCTGAAGTTATGCAGATTGCTGATATGTACTGCTGTTTTTTTGAGTAGTTGTTTTTATATATGAACCAAAAAATACTGCACCATAAGATTGTGTCATTAAGCCCCTTGAATTGATTTTTATATGGAATATTAATCAATGTGCTTACTAATGAAGAAACCAGCATTAAGAGCAGAGGTATTTCTATTAATGAAATTTTATTAAAAGGAGAATTTTTAGAAGTAAACTTTCTGCATATCCATGTTAATCCGAAAAGCACTGCTGCTATTGTTTTGGGGGATTCCATTGTAGGAATGACAAAAAGCAGGATACAAAGAAAAATGAATTCTATTTTTTCCAAAAAGTTATCAATATTTTCAAGCTTCAATTTTAACAACCTCCAGTTATTATAAAGTTTACTTAGCAATGATCGAGCTGTATAAGCTCTCAATTTTATCAAGCATTATCTCATCTGTATATTTCTCATGTACAAGTCTTATTCCATTCTGCCCCAATCTATTTCTCAGCTCAGAATTATTTAAAAGTTTAATTACAGCTTCAGATAAACTTGATGGGTCTCTGGGCTCTACAGACAATCCGGTTTCCCCGTTAATTATAACCTCATTTATAGCTTTGATGTTGCTTGCAATAACAGCCTTCCCCATAGACAGAGCCTGAAGAATAGATTGAGGAACCCCTTCATTTGAATATGAAGGATGAGCAATGATATCCAGCGATGCAATTATCTCTGGGATGTCTTCTCTGTGCCCAAGCATGATAACATTATCATTAAGTGAGAGAGTGATTATCAAGTTTTTTATATTATTTAGTTGAGGCCCGCTGCCTGCTATGTAAAATTTAGTGTTGGGAACTGCTTTCAAAATAGCAGGTATTGACTCAAGGAAATACCTGTGTCCTTTCCAACTCCTTAAAACACCTATCATACCAACGGAAAAATCGTTTTTTTTGTTAAAAGACGGCTTTACTTTTTCCGGATCAAACCGATCAATATTAATGCCTGTCGGAATGGAAACGATTTTTAAAGGATTAAATTTATTGTTTTGAACCATCTGTCTTCTTATTTCTTCGCCAGTTGTAATAACAGCATCAGGCAGAATATTGTAAAGGAAACGGCTGAGAAAAGACCTGCTCACAGGAGTAGATAAATGGCGTGTTCTTATCAAGACTGGTTTTTTTGTTAAGAATTGGATTCCTGCTGATGCTGCCCAACTGTCTTTTGAACTGTGAGTATTGATTATTTGAGGGCTGAATTTTTTTATTATACGAACAAATTTTACTAATGAAAAAGGATTGGCTTTGCTGAAATCAGAATGATAAACCTCAAGTCCTGATTCTTTTGCCTTTTTGTAGATACAGCTCCATTCAGGCGCAGCTATTGCAACATGACTGCCTCTGCGAATCATTCCCAGAGACTCCTGCAGGATTCGTATCTCCTGCCCCCCCCATCCTGTTGATGCTTCTGTGTGAAGAATTTTTAACATTGGATACCCATTATTTATTATCAAATAATTTTTTATAGAAATTGTTTTATGTATAAAACCAGCCTGTGCTTAATTTTACAGGCTAAAATCTGACAAGGATTCGTTAGACGTCTCTGAATTGATTGCAGTATAATACACCATGCTGCAAAAATAATACATGCTGAATAAATTGTATACTGCTTAGATTTCTGGTAACTTTTAAGGATGCACAGTTCTGAATATTTATGATAAGCGGAAATATATTTAAAGAATACGACATAAGAGGCATTGCAGGCGCAGAGCTTAATAAAGACAGTGCGTTTTTAATAGGCAGGGCATTCTGCTCTTTCTTAAAACAATTAAATTCCGAGGCACATTCAGTCAGCGTGGGCAGGGATGTCAGATTAAGTTCCGAGGAACTTTCTTTAGGTTTAATTGATGGAATAACTTCATCAGGAATTGATGTAATTGATTTAGGGGTCTGTCCTACCCCTCTCCAGTATTTTTCGCTTTTCCACCTTGATCTTGACGGCGGGGTTATGATAACAGGAAGCCACAATCCGCCTGAATACAATGGTTTTAAAATAAGCATTGGCAAAGATACAATCTACGGAGCAGATTTACAGAAACTAAAAAAAATAATTAATAAAAGCAGTTATATCGCTGGTAATAGAAAAGGTATGATAAAAAGATTCGATGTGATAGCTGCTTATAAGAATTTTGTATCAGAACATTTTTCATATTTGAACAGCAGCAAATTTAAAAAAATAAAAGTAGTAATTGATGCCGGCAATGGAACAGCCGGTGTTATAGCCCCTGAAATTATTGAGAAGACAGGGTGCGAGGTTATTCCTCTATATTGCGAACCTGACGGAAATTTCCCGAATCATCATCCTGACCCTACAGTAATCGAAAACATGCAGGATTTGATTGATATGGTTAAACGCACAAAGGCTGACATTGGGATTGGATATGACGGAGATGCTGACCGCATAGGAGTTGTAAACACTGCAGGAGAAATTATATGGGGAGACCAGCTCCTTGTAATCCTCGGTCGGGAGCTTTTATCCGAAAATCATGGTGCAAAGATAATAAGTGATGTAAAATGTTCTCAGGTTTTATTTGATGATATCAGGAAGCACGGCGGACTGCCGATAATGTGGAAGACAGGCCATTCGCTTGTCAAGCAAAAGATGAAAGATGAAGGAGCGCTCCTTGCAGGAGAGTTCAGCGGACATATATTTATTAAAGACAGATATTTTGGATATGATGATGCTGTATATACAACAATAAGATTAATCGAGATAATTAAAAAATCCGGTAAATCAATTGAAGAGCTTCTTTCTGATCTGCCGAAGATGTATTTTACTCCTGAGATCAGGCTTGATTGCGCTGATGATAAAAAAAAGACTGCTGTCGAGGCAATAACATCGAAATTTATTGAGTATAAAAAAACAGACACTTCACCGCATAAGATACTTGATATCAATACGATTGACGGGATAAGGGTTGTATTCGAAAAAGGTTGGGGATTGATAAGATCCAGCAATACCCAGCCTGTTATTGTTATGCGAATCGAGGCATTAGACGAAGACAGCAAGAATGCTTATGAAATATTTTTAAGATCGGAATTTGACAAGATAATGGAGGCTATGTGAAGGCATTACTGCTTGCCGGTGGAGGAGGAACAAGGCTCTGGCCGTTATCCAGAAAAAATTACCCAAAACAGTTCTTAAAGATCAATGGCGATAAATCTCTTTTAAGACAGACTGCTGACAGGCTTCTGCAAACAGTTTCTCCGGAAGATATCGTTATCCTTACGAACAGCGACTATAAGTTTTATGTAAAATCCGAACTCCCGGAATTCAATAATATTATTCTCGAGCCTGAGGGAAGAAATACTGCGCCAGCAATCGCCCTTGGCATGAAGTACTGCATAGAAAAACTCGGGGCTGCTGATGATGAAGTAATATTTGTGACACCGTCTGACCATATAATCAGACCTGAGAGGAAGTTTGCTAAATATATGAAGCTTGCCGAGGCTGCAGCGCGTAAAGGCTGTATCGTTACATTTGGAATTAAACCTGACAGGCCGGAGACCGGCTATGGATATATAAAAGCCAAAAAGCAAAGGACAAATAAGATTAATGATAATATTCTGGAGGTAGAACGTTTTGTGGAAAAACCGGATATCAAAACCGCAAAAAAATATATGGCGTCAGGAAATTATTTCTGGAACTCAGGAATGTTCGCCTTTACCATAAAAACAATGATGAATGAGATGAAAATGTATGCGCCTAAAATAATAAATCTGATGAAAAACCCTTTCGATAATATGATCAACGATTTTATTAAAATGCCTTCGATCTCCATAGATTATGCAGTTATGGAGAGATCTGAAAAGGCTTGCATCATTCCTCTTGACATCTATTGGAACGATATAGGTTCTTGGGATTCTGTATATGATCTTCTTGAAAAAGACAGAACCGGGAATGTTAAGATCGGCGAATCTATTTGTATAGACACAGATAACTCTCTTATCATCGGCAATAAAAAAATGCTGACGACTATAGGCATGAATAATTGTCTGATAGTCGAGACCGACGATGCTGTGTTGATAGCAAAAAGAGGAGATGCTCAAAAAGTAAAAGAAATAGTGAAAAAACTAAAAGACAGCAAGCGCAAAGAAGCTGACGAACATGTCACTACATACCGTCCATGGGGAAGCTATACAATTCTTGAAGAAGGCATAGGATATAAAATCAAAAAAATTATTGTTAATCCTTTTGCGAAACTAAGCCTTCAGATGCACAATCGCAGGTCTGAACACTGGGTTATTGTCAAGGGAACAGCAAAGGTGACTTTAGGCGACAGAGAAATGCTTGTGCATGAAAATGAATCAGCATATGTTCCAAAGACAACTCCTCACAGACTTGAAAACCCGGGAAAATCTTCATTAGAAATAATTGAGATTCAGAATGGCGAATATACAGGAGAGGATGATATTATAAGAATGGAAGATATTTATGGAAGGGAATCTTAGGAGATAAATATGAAACGAGCTTTGATTACTGGAATTACAGGGCAGGACGGAGCATATTTAGCTGAGCTTCTTCTTGCTAAGGGCTATGAGGTTCATGGAATAAAACGCAGAGCGTCTTTGTTTAACACTGACAGGATAGATCATCTTTATCATGACCCTCATGATAAAGGATTGAAACTCAGCCTCCATTATGGAGACCTTACAGATGCAACGAATCTTATAAGGATAATTCAGGAGGTTAAGCCAGATGAGATTTACAATCTTGCTGCGCAGAGCCATGTAAAGGTTTCTTTTGAAACTCCTGAATATACTGCTAATGCTGATGCCCTTGGCACATTAAGGCTGCTTGAAGCAATACGCATATTAAAGCTTGAACAAAATACAAAATTTTATCAGGCATCTTCATCCGAACTTTATGGAAAGGTACAGGAGATTCCTCAGAATGAAAAAACTTCGTTCTATCCCCGCAGCCCGTATGCAGCGGCAAAACTCTATTCATACTGGATAACTGTAAATTATAGGGAGGCGTACAATATTTTTGCGTGCAATGGGATTTTATTTAATCATGAATCACCGTTACGCGGTGAGACTTTTGTCACGAGGAAGATAACAAGGGCTGTTGCCCGTGTTGCTTTAGGTTTACAAAAAAAATTATATCTTGGCAATCTTAATTCAAAGAGAGACTGGGGACATGCTGCCGATTATGTTGAGGCAATGTGGCTTATGATGCAGCAGACTGAACCTGAAGATTTTGTGATTGCTACAGGTGAAACACATTCAGTCCGGGAATTTGTTGAATTGGCCTTTGCTGAAATAGGAGTGCATATAAAGTGGGAAGGCGAGAGTATAAATGAAAAAGGCGTGGTAAGGGCTGTTGATTCACCCTTAAATAAAATGTCTTTGAAAACAGGAGAAGCACTAGTTGAAATTGATCATAGATATTTCAGGCCTACAGATGTTGATATCCTTCTTGGCGATCCATCAAAGGCTAAGAAAAAACTTGGGTGGAAGCCCAAGGTTACCTTTATAGAGCTTATCAAGATGATGGTTGCTGCTGATATTGAAGAAGCAAAAAAGGATATGCTCTGCAAAGAAGAGGGATTTAAGGTTTTCAATCACAACGAATAAAGCTCGAATTTTGTTATTAATATTTCTTAATTTATAAATAATCTTAATAAGTTTTAATAATAAAAATTGTCTTGCTGTTAAACATGAGGAGAATATTTATGAAAAGCTTACTGATGAAACGCATACTTGTAACTGGCGGAGCAGGCTTTCTTGGGTCACACTTATGCGGACGGCTTTTAAACGATGGGAATGAAGTACTCTGTGTGGACAATTTTTATACAGGGCGCAGAGCAAATGTCGCCAGTCTCATTGCCAATCCATTTTTTGAAATTATACGACATGACATTTGTTTCCCTTTATATATAGAGGTTGATGAAATATATAATTTGGCATGCCCTGCATCTCCAGTCCACTATCAATTTGATCCTGTGCAGACAACAAAGACCAGTGTGCATGGCGCAATTAATATGTTGGGGCTGGCAAAAAGAATAAAGGCAAAGATATTACAGGCATCAACCAGTGAAGTATACGGAGATCCCAAGGTATATCCTCAAAAAGAAGATTATTGGGGGAATGTTAATCCTATAGGGATAAGATCTTGTTATGATGAAGGGAAGAGATGTGCAGAAACGCTTTTTTTCGATTATTACAGACAACATAGCATAAAAATAAAAGTGGCAAGAATTTTTAATACCTATGGACCGCATATGCATCCAAATGACGGCAGAGTAGTCAGCAACTTCGTTGTGCAGGCATTAAGGGGAGAGAACATAACTGTATACGGCAAAGGGAGCCAGACAAGAAGTTTCTGTTATGTTGATGATTTGATTGATGGATTGATTAAACTTATGGACAGCCCTGATGATCTTACAGGGCCTGTGAATTTGGGAAATCCTGTGGAATTTACAATCCTTAAACTTGCAGAGAAAGTTATCGAAATGACTAATTCAAAATCAAAGATAGTGTTTAACCCTCTACCTCCTGATGACCCTACACAAAGAAAACCAGACATATCCTTAGCAAAAGCGCAGCTTGGATGGGAGCCAATCATTAAACTTGAAGAAGGGCTGAGAAAAACTATAGATTATTTTGAGAAGTTTTTATAGGACAGATATTGATTTTTATTAATCTTGAAAAAACAATAATAGACATACTACCTGAATTTATCAGCCGTCGCATTAAGGGAAGAAAAAATCTGCAAAAAATCCTGGCAAATACCGGATGGCTTTTTCTTGATAAGGTTGTGCGGATGGGAATTGGTTTATTTGTTTGGGTATGGATTGCGAGATATTTGGGGGCAGAACAATTTGGAATTTTAAGTTACGCAATGGCTTTCGTAGCTTTGTTCGGGGCTTTTTCAAATTTAGGCATGGATGGAATTGTTGTCAGGGATATTGTTAAAGAGCCAGAACATACGAATGAAATACTCGGCAGCACATTCATTTTAAGGATCGTTGGAGGCTTATCCGCACTAGTTTTAACAATCTTGGTTATATCATTTATGAGACCCAACGATACACTGACAATCTGGCTTGTTGGAATTATTTCAATCGGTTTTGTTTTCCTGTCATTTGATACTATTGATTTGCACTTTCAATCACAAGTTCAGTCTAAATATACTGTTTATGCGAAAAATGGCGCTTTTATTATAGTTAGCATAATTAAAATATATTTAATACTAATCAAAGCTCCGCTAATAGCATTTGCGTGGGCTGCCCTGGCTGAGATAGCAATAGGTAGTTTGTTCATGACAGCTGTTTATCGAATTAATGGATATCACATATTAACGTGGAAGATAAATACTAGGATAATGAAAGAATTGATCAAATATAGTTGGCCTTTGATTCTTTCTGGTGTAATGATAGCAATCTATATGAAAATAGATCAGATCATTTTAGGCGATATGTTGGGCAATGAAGCAGTAGGGCTTTATGCTTCCGCTGTACGTATTTCTGAAGTTTGGTATTTCGTCCCTGGAACTATTGTAAGCTCTGTTTTCCCTTTTATTGTACATGCTAAGCATGAGGGTAAAGAGATTTATTTTAAAAAAATTCTACAGCTTTATAAAATTTTAATCTGGATTGCCTTAGTTGTAGCCATCATTGTTACATTTTTAGCAAATGATATTATCATGGTTTTATATGGTGCAAAATATGCAGGCGCTGGGACAGTCCTTGCAATCCATATATGGACAGCTGTATTCGTTTTCTACGGGGTTGGTAAAAATGTTTTTATACAATGCGAAAATATGCAATTTTTTAGTTTTATTTGTACTGTGTTAGGAGCTTCATTGAGCATTATATTAAATATAGTATTAATCGGTAGATATGGGGTAGTAGGTGCGGCAGTAGCTGCTTTATGTGCTCAGACATTATCTGCAATCGTTATCCCATCTTTTTACTATAAAGATAGAATTAGTGTAAAATTGTTTTTTAAGTCTTTTTGTAATATATCAGAATTATGGAAGATGAGAACATTATGAACAGCGTTAACCCTAAAATATTTATAGCTGGACACAAAGGGCTTGTTGGCAGTGCAATTTATAGAAATTTACTGACAAAAGGATATAGCAATATTTTTATCCGGCAGCGCTCCGAATTGGATTTGTTAAATCCAACAGATGTAAATAAGTTTTTTTCCACCGAAAGGCCAGACTGGGTCTTCTTGGCTGCAGCAAAAGTGGGAGGTATTCATGCTAACAACACATATCCAGCTGATTTTCTTCTGGATAACCTGAAAGTACAGAACAATGTTATTGAAAGTGCTTGGAAAAATGGCATTAAAAAATTACTGTTTCTTGGTTCTAGCTGTATCTATCCTAAAATGGCGCCGCAGCCTATAAAGGAAGAATATTTGCTGACTTCCGAATTGGAAACCACCAATGAAGCATATGCTATAGCGAAGATTGCAGGAATCAAACTTTGTAATGCCATGAACAGGCAATACGGCACTGATTATATATGTATTATGCCCACGAATCTTTACGGCTTAAATGACAACTACCATCCTGAGAACGCCCATGCTCTCCCAATGCTGCTGAGAAGATTTCACGAGGCAAAACTTAATGGAGATGAAAATGTCGTTGTCTGGGGAACGGGTAAACCACGGAGGGAATTCCTGTTTGCTGATGATCTTGCAGAAGCTTGTGTTTATCTAATGGAAAAATACTCTGCTGTTGACATTGGAGAAATGATAAATATCGGAACAGGTAAAGACTGTACAATTGCCGAATTGGCAAATTTAATAAAAGAAGTAGTAGGATTTAAGGGATCAATTAAGTTTGATACGACTAAGCCTGACGGAACACCGCAAAAGCTTCTGGATGTTTCTCGTATTCACGCGCTCCGATGGCATCATAAAACCTCTTTGAAAGAAGGTCTTCAAAAAACTTATCTGGATTTTCTTAACAATAGAGAGCTGAGAAGGTAGATGAAAATAGGTTTTTATATCCAGTGGTCTAAAGGTTCTTTGAATTCACGTGGTAACGTACTTGGGGATGAGCTTTTTGCTGAGTCAATGTGCAAGACGCTGCTGCAATTTCAAGGAATAGAATCATGCGAACTTTTTGCCCCTAATTATTTGCCCAAACATAAACTTGATGTAATGATCTATCTGAATGATGTTAAACCTAACAACCGATGGGCGGCAAAACACTTGCTTTATCTCCAAAATGCATATGGAGAAGGTTCTGATAAGGCTCTTGCCCGTTTTCAGCAGATTGGATATGACGGCTACATTTTTGTGTCTAATAAACTGTGCAATATGCAAAAGCAAAAAGGCTGTCCAGCAATCTTCCTCCCTTTTGGCGTGGATGTTAATATGTTTCAGCCGCATAAAAAAAGCCTCAGATATGATTATGATGTTTCCTATATTGGTAACGATATAAAGGGTGAAAAGAGAACCCTTTTATATTTATATCCTGCTGTTGATTATAATTTTGGTCTTTATGGCAACTGGATGCCATCGCTTAGACAAAAACTGTTATTTAAACGACTTCCATATCAAAAAAAATTTGCCAGCATTTCAAAAGGTAAGATTCTACAGAATGAAATTCCCCTGCTATATTCCAGCGCAAAGATTAATTTGAACTGCACAGCTCAGGATTGTGTGGACTGGGATGTGATTACTCTGAGGACATATGAAGTACTTGCTTGCAAGGGTTTTCTTATTACTGACATTGTACCTGTTGCTGAGCGAGAGCTTAAGGACTGTGTGATTTTTACGAATGGCGGAGACGATCTCAAAGAAAAAATTGAATATTATCTGGCAAGACCAGAAGAACGTGAAAGAATTGCCCATAATGGATATCATTATGTTATTGAAAATGCGACTATTACTGCCAGAATGAAAACTCTAAATGCATTTTTAAGGAAAATACTATGAAAATTCTTTTTGTTAATGCGCCTGTGATTCGTTCTGCGCACTCTTCACCTGATAACGATTTTAAGATAGAGGGATTTGTTTTTAAACCTGAATATAGAAAGTTTCCATGCGCTTGGGAGTTTTATAGGCTTTTGAAAATTTTTGGCATTGGGAGGAGTGTGCGTTATGGTGTAAGAGCAGGTTCAAGATGGCCATGGACTATGAAAGTTCCTGCTGGAGCCGTTCATTTTCCTTTTATAATGGGTTATGCGGCTTCGTATCTTAAAATGCATATGTTTGAAGTTGCTATAATTGATGCTGTTGCAGATGAGGAATATTCTTATCAAAGATTTATTGAAAAGGTTAGGAACGAATCAGCTGACATAGTGGTTATTGAATGTTCCACCCCGACTATTGACATAGATCTCTGGGCTGGGAAAAAGATATCAACTTTTACAAAAGTATGTCTTGCAGGACCACATCTTACTGAACATGCTGAGAAAATTAAAAAGGAACATCCTTATATAACATATCTGCTTAAAGGAGAATATATAAAAAGCTGTCTGGAAATGGCCCAAACTAAGCGAGTTGGCATATATGAATCAGAAGTTGTTGATAATCTTGATTCTATTCCATTCCCATTTCGGGATTATAAGGCTGCAATTAAGTATTATGATCCGACTATGCCGACACCTCGCCCACAGTTGCAGATTTATGCTAGTAAGGGGTGCCCCTTTAAGTGCACTTTCTGCATGTGGCCGCAAACTATGTATAAAGGCAAGGTCTCACTTAGAAGTCCAGAGCGAGTTGCTGAAGAGATCAGATTGTGCATTGATAAATACGGTTACAGAAGCATTTTTTTTGATGACGATACCTTTAATGTTGGTAGTGAACGAATAAGTAGACTTTGTGATGAGTTGAGAAATATTGGTCTGCCATGGACAATGATGGGAAGGCTGGATTGTTCTGCTTCATGGCTTTACGACAAAATGATTGATTCAGGATGTGTAGGAATGAGGTTTGGGGTCGAAACCTTTAACAGTCAGGTTCTAAAAAATATTCGCAAAGGCTTTGAGTCAACAGCACTCATTGATAATCTGGCGCATATAAGCAAAAAATATCCTAAACTCATGATCCATCTTACTATGATGAAGGATCTTCCTGGGCAGACTGATGAAATTCATTTATCAGACATGAAGATTTTAAAAGATTTGGGTTATAGCACAAAAAATATTTACCGCAGCTATCAGCTTTCCTCATGTGTACCATTCCCTGGTACTGAAATGTATCAAGAACTAATCCAGAAAACTGGTAAGGAGCAGTTGGACAATTTTCAATTGTATGACGGCGGCAAGGATACGATAATGAAAAAACTGAAAAAATTAAGGCAGTAGATATGAAGATTTTATTAACTGGATCTACAGGTTACGTAGGAAAAATCATCAAGACGCACTTTGAGAAGAAATACGATATAACAGGTGTAAGCTCTTCTTGTCTATGCGATAAAAAACAGATTCAATGTGATTTAACTGATCAAAAAACTGTACTGCAATTGGCTAACAGTATAAACCCTGACATAATAATTCATGCGGCAGGCAATAAAAATATAGCTTATTGTGAAAAAAATCCAGAAGATGCATTTCGAATAAATTGCAATTCTATTAAGAATATTGTAGCGGCTTTTGGCAGACAAAGCAGGATTATCTATATATCAACTGATTATGTTTTTGATGGACAAAGAGGGTATTATAAGGAACATGACCAGCCAAATCCTGTTTCTGTATATGGCAAAAGTAAATTATGCGGTGAGTCAGAAAGTGTACGGATAGGAAATAACAATAGCTTTACAATTCTAAGGCTAAGCGCATTATATGATTTACAAGCAATTTTTCCAAGATTCCTTTTTGAAAAATTATCCAATAATAAGTTTGTAGAGTGTTTTACGAATGTTAAATATTCTCCAACGTATTACAAAGATTTCTTGGTTTTGCTTGAAAAAATAGTGAATAACAAAGAAATAACAGAAAATATTTTTCATGCTTGTGGTGAGGCAATATCAAGATATGATTTTGCACTTGCCTTTGCTGAGGTGTTTGGTTTTAATGAAAAACTTATAACTGGAATTTCAAAGGAGAATAACACAATGTTTTTATTTCCAGACTTGTCAATGTCAAATGAAAGGACAAAAGCTATTTTAGATATTAAGACAACTAGTCTGAAACATTCTCTGCAGGAAATGAAAATGGAGTTAACTAAATGAAAGCGATGATCCCTTACAAAAAAATTGAAGATAGCAGAGGGAAGTTTCTTGGAATTGTGAATTCCGGAGATTGGGAAGAAATAAATTATATTGAGACAATGCCTGGTGAAGTGAGAGGGGGGCATTATCACAAAGAAACCAGAGAACTTTTCTATATAATAGAAGGTGAGATTGACATTGAAATTAAACACTTACATAAATCTGTGGAAAATAACTTTACTGTAACTTCAGGTTCCATATTTATAATAGAGCCTTTTGAAATACATACATTTATCTGTAAAACTAAATGTATGTGGATTAATGTGTTATCCAAGAAAATAGACGACCAGTTTTGTGATATTCATCGTGTGTTATAAGGATGTTAAGAATAAATGACTGATTGGCGATTAAAAACTCCTGTTGCGTTTATTATTTTCAATAGACCTGATACCACTGAGAAGGTCTTTGAGGCGATTCGTATGGCAAAGCCACCCAAACTTTTGGTGGTCGCAGATGGTCCTCGTGCGGATAAGTATGGAGAAGCGGAAAAATGCAAGGCTGCTCGCGCAATTATCGACAAAGTGGATTGGCCTTGTGAAGTTTTTGCCAATTATTCAGATTTAAACATGGGCTGTAAGAACCGAGTGTCTAGCGGGCTTAATTGGGTTTTTGATACCGTTGAAGAAGCTATTATTCTTGAGGACGATTGCATTCCCCATCCCACATTTTTCAGATTTTGTGAAGAACTGCTTGATTATTATAAAAATGATACGAGGATAATGTCCGTCAGCGGAGATAATTTCCAGTTTGGAAAACACACAACCCGTTACAGTTATTATTTTTCCCGTTATAGCCATGTATGGGGATGGGCTACATGGAGACGGGCATGGAAGCACTATGATGTAAAGATGGGATTATGGCCTGAGATTAAAGATGACGATTGGCTTTCAAATATCCTTTCTGGACGTCGGATTATCAAGTACTGGAGGGATAATTTTGAATCAGTCTATTCAGGGAAAATTGATACATGGGATTACCAATGGACATTTGCATGTTGGTTACAAAATGGAATGTCGATATTACCTGCATTTAATCTAATATCAAATGTCGGTTTTAGCTCAGATGCAACGCATACTAAGAGACAGAGTATTTTCTCCAATATGGCTGTTTCTGAGATGAAATTTCCAATAATCCATCAACCTTTTATAGTAAGGGATTCACGAGCTGATGCATTGACCGAAAAACTTATGTTTAGAAAATCATTTTTATTAAAAGTGGCATCCAGGTTACGTTATGCCCTTAGGTAAAATATGAAAGAAAAATGCCCTGTATGTAATAGTATGCGTGAAGTTAAATTTACTGCTCAGATACTTAAGAAGTACAATGTCAATTATTTGTATTGTCGTAAATGCGGATTATTACAGACAGAAAAACCATACTGGCTTGATGAGGCATACAGCAATGCTATATCGAACGCTGATACGGGATTGCTGACTCGCAATATAAATATATCAAAAAAATTGAGTGCTCTTTTATATTTTTGTTTCGACCGTGACGGCAGGTATCTTGATGTTGCAGGTGGTTATGGAATTCTAACGCGCTTGATGAGAGATATTGGGTTTGATTTTTATTGGGCAGATCAATATTGTCAAAATCTTTTTGCACAAAAGTTCACAATAGCTGAAGCTGAAAAGTCTTTTTCTGCGATCACTGCTGTTGAGGTTTTTGAACATCTGAACGACCCTATACAATTTATTCGGAAGTGTTTGTCGCAAATGTCTACAAAGACTATTATTTTTTCAACCGTATTATTTGAAGGCGAACCGCCAGCTCCAAATGATTGGTGGTATTATTCTTTTGCAACAGGACAGCATGTCTCTTTTTATCAAAGACGAACCTTGTTTGCCATTGCAGAAAAGCTTAATCTTCGCCTTTACAGTAATCGGTATATGCATATTTTTACTGATCAGAATATTTCAAATTCGAAATATCATTTACTTATGAGTCCTATTTCAAAGGTGCTCTCTTGGTATGTAAGTTTACGTCTTGATTCTTTGACCATGTCAGATCATATAAAAATAATTAATGAGTAAAATGATACTAGTTGCCTACGATCATCAAATATTTTCATGGCAGAAATACGGAGGGATATCTCGTTATTTTTATGAAATTTCATCACGAATTCAAAAATTGGATAATTACAAAGTAAAAATTTTAGCGCCATTGTATGTTAATCGGTATTTGAAGGATAATCCTCTCCCTTATGTTGTTGGTCTGCCTTTTCCCTGGATTCCAAAATCTGGTAGAGCAATGCAGATTATTAATGCTCCAGTAGTACGATGCCTTCTCCATAGGAAAAAACCTGATTTAGTTCATGAAACATATTTTTACGAAAAAAAACTTTCCCCTATAAAATCTCGAACTGTTATTACTGTTCATGACATGATCTGCGAAAAATTCTCTCAATATTGCAGACCCTCAGATAAAATGAGCCAAATAAAAAAAGAAGCTGTTAAAAGAGCGGACCATATCATATGTGTTTCAGAGAACACGCGTAAGGATATGATTGAATTATTGGGCGTTGAGTTTAATAGAACATCAGTCGTATATCATGGCTGTGCCATTCCGACAGCAATGGATACTGACTTATTAATAGCAGCTGATAGACCATATATAGCTTATGTCGGGTTAAGGGGAGGGTATAAAAATTTTTCAAAATTGCTTCATGCGTATTCGTCATCTGATTTCCTCAAGAATAATTTTGCAATAATATGTTTCGGGGGCGGTCAATTCAGCAGCAGAGAGCTTAAAGAAATTTCCGACCTTAAAATTCCGCTCAACGCTGTTATCCATTTAGATGGAGACGATAGTACACTGGCTCGAATTTACAAACAAGCAGAAATTTTTGTTTATCCTTCACTTTATGAGGGATTTGGCTTTCCTCCATTGGAAGCTATGTCATTTGGCTGTCCGGTAGCCTGCAGTCATACAAGTTCTATGCCGGAAGTTTGTGGAAGCGCTGCAGAATATTTTGATCCGTATGATATTGAATCAATACAACTGGCAGTTGAAAAGGTTGTTTCATCTCCTTCTCGCAGGAATGAACTTGTCCTTGCAGGATATACGAATGTGCACAATTTTTCATGGGATAAATGTGCTAAAGAGACAGCAGAAATATATAAAAGCCTTTTATGATGTTGTGTCTTAGGACATTCTTATCTAAATCTCAAGGCATTTATGATAAAATCTTTTATGCCTGTTTATAACGATAAAATAACTATTATTACTGTTGCATATAATTCTGAGAAAACAATTGAAGATACCATCTGTTCAGTTCTTTCACAAACTTATCCCAATATTGAATATATCATTGTAGACGGAGCATCTAAAGATGGGACTCTGGCTATTGTTAATAGATACCGCAGCCGAACAGCTAAGATAATTTCAGAGTCGGATAAGGGAATTTACGATGCTATGAATAAAGGCATCGGACTGGCGACTGGAGATATCGTAGGATTTTTGCATTCAGACGATGTTTATTTTAATAATGACGCAATCGCTGATATTGCACAAACATTTCAGGAAAAGAATACTGATTCAGTGTTTGGAGATATGGTTTATGTTAACAGATACAATACAGAAAAAATAATAAGATATTATCGAGCTGATGATTTTTCAACAGATAGGTTTGCTTTTGGCTGGATGCCTCCTCATCCTACTTTTTTTGTAAAGCGTCAATTTTATCAAAAATACGGAGTATTTCAAGATGACTACCGTATTGCAGCTGATTTTGAGCTGTTGGTAAGATTTCTGTCTACATACAGCATAACATACACATATATTCCCAAGACGCTTGTTAAAATGAGAGTGGGTGGAACTAGCACGAGGAGTTTGGCAAGCACTTTAATTTTAAATAAGGAAATTCTTAGAGCATGTGCTGAAAATAATATAAAGACCAATTATTTCAATGTTTATAGCAAATACCTAACTAAGGTTTTCCAATTAATCAACAGGCCAAAATGAAAATTTTGATAACAGGTGCAAACGGTTTTATCGGCAGAAGGGTTTGTCAAATTTTTGCTGAGAAAGGACATTTTGTCAGGGCTGCTGTAAGGAATAACAGCTTTGTTCATTTGAATGCTAATATTGATGTTGTGCATGCCAGTGATATAGACTTTTCCAATGCCTGGAAATCTGTACTCACTGGAGTGGATGTAATTGTTCATCTTGCTGCCAGAACTCATGTTATGAACGAGACATCAAAATATCCTCTTGCTGAGTACCGCAAGGTAAATGTTGAAGGCACACGCAGGCTTGCATCCATGGCTGTACAGGCAGGCGTGAGACGGATAGTTTATGTCAGCACTATTAAAGTAAACGGTGAGAGTACAGGTGAGAGAGCATTCAGAGAGTATGATATTCCTTCTCCTCAGGATCCTTATGCTATATCAAAATGGGAATCAGAAGAAGTGCTCCGTGATTTTTCAGTACGCCATGGTTTGGAAGTTGTAATAATAAGGCCTCCCTTAGTGTATGGTCCAGGTGTAAAAGGCAACCTGTTGAAATTGATGAAATATATTTACCATAGGTATCCCATACCTTTTGGCGGGATACAGAACAGACGCAGTTTTATATCTCTTGACAATCTCGTCGATGTGCTTATCTTGTCTGCTACAAACGCTGTTTGCAACGGGCATACTTTTTTGGTCAGTGATGGTGAAGATATCTCTACGACTGCTCTTGTCAGCAAAATTGCAGAAGCTATGGATATAAAAACTAATCTGATTAAATTCCCATATAAAACTATTTCTCTTATCACGAAAGTTTTCCCGTCATTACAATACATTTCTGACAGACTTACCAGCTCGCTCGCTGTTGACAACTCAAAATTCAAAAGAATGTTTGACTGGATTCCCCCTCAGACAATTCAAGACGGAATTAAAGCTATGGTTGCCTGTTATACTGAAGGGAGAGGATGCAATGTCAGCTAAGCGATTATTTGATCTTATACTTTCTGTGATAGTATTCATTTTGATACTAATCCCCATTGCAGTTATTGGTATGGCTGTTAAATTAACATCAAAAGGACCTGTGCTTTTCATTTCAAAAAGGTTAGGCCGCTGCAATTCTATATTTAAAATGTATAAATTCCGCACTATGCTGACGAATGCTCCGCTTGTTCCTACACATCTAATTGACAACCCTGAAAAATATTTGACTCCAATAGGGAGTTTTTTGAGGAAAAGCAGTCTTGATGAGCTTCCTCAGATTATTAATATACTGAGAGGAGAAATGAGTTTTATCGGACCAAGACCAGCATTATATAATCAAAATGATTTGATCAAACTGCGCACTGAAAAAGGTGTTCATGAACTTATGCCAGGACTTACAGGCTGGGCACAGATAAATGGGAGAGATGATCTTCCGGTGCCGGTTAAAGTAGAATTTGATGAATTTTATAAAAAAAATCGAAGTTTTATTTTTGACATAAAAATATTGTTCAAGACCTGCATAAAGGTTCTTAAAAAAGAAGGGATAGCTCATTGAATTATGACTGAAAAATCTGATAGTCTCTTGCAGCCAAGCCCTGTGAAAAGAAAGGCCTTTTTTTTATTATCCGATTTTTTTATTATCACTTTGTCTTTGTATGCTGCATTTCTCATTCGCTTTGAGTTTGATGTCACGTCAATTTACAAAGAAATTTTTTTTAAAGCTCTTCCTTTATTTATAACAGTCAAGCTGGCTTTATTCAGCTTGTTCGGCCTTTATAGAATAACATGGAGATATGTAGACATATACGAGCTCGGCAATATCTATATTTCCACTGTTATGTCAGAGTGTATTTTAATGGTGCTGATCCTTATTCCCTTTGAACCTCAACTTACTTTCTTAAACTTCACATATATCGCTGGTTTCCCAAGAAGTATTTTTTTGATTGATATGATGGTAAGCTCTCTGTTCCTTTCAGGATTAAGGATCTCCAAGCGTCTGTATCTGGAAAAGATAGCTAATAAAGGAAGCAGACGCAAGGGAATTAAGACCGTAATATTAGGCAGCGGAAGAACAGGCGAAATGATTATAAGAGACATAGAGCAGAGAGGCTACTCAGACTTTTATCCAATAGGGCTTCTTGATGACGATAAGCGTAAAGTCGGCGGATATATACACGGCATAAAGGTGCTTGGATCAACTGAGATATTAAAAGAAGTGATCACAAGATATCACGCTGAGGCAGTGATCATTGCTATTCCCTCGCTGAATCACAAGGCATTGAAAAATATTTATCAATCTTCAAAGGAATGCGGGATTAAGAATATAAAGATAGTGCCTCGGATTTACGATTTCCAACGTCCGGATATAAACCTGAAGAACCTTGAAGATATAAGCATAGAAGACCTTATTGGCCGTCAGACAGTTGCAGTTGATCATGCTGGTATCAATGCTTTCATCAAAGGGAAGTCAGTGCTGATAACCGGTGCAGGAGGCTCGATCGGCTCTGAGATCGTGCTGCAGGTATGTTCATTCGATCCTGAACGGGTTATTCTTTTTGATATTGATGAGACCGAACTCCATTCCATGAGCTGTAAAATCAAAAGGGCTTTCCCAGAGGTTGAGGACAGATGTAATTTCATTGCAGGAGATATAAGGGATGCAAACAGGCTTGATGAAATCTTTAAAACACTCAGGCCGAATATTGTTTTCCACGCAGCAGCTTATAAACATGTTCCGATGATGGAGTCCAATCCTAAAGAGGCGATAAAGGTAAATGTGTTCGGAACATATTCTTTGGCCGAAACCTCTGCTCGTTTCGGAGTTTCAAAATTTATTCTTATATCTACAGATAAGGCTATAAGACCGACAAGCATTATGGGCGCGTCAAAAAGAATTGCGGAATATATATGTCAGGCATTCAATAAATCATCAGAAAAAACAGAGTATGTTTCGGTCAGATTTGGAAATGTTCTGGGAAGCAGAGGAAGTGTATTGCCGCTTTTTCTTGATCAACTGAAACATGGAGGTCCTCTAACTGTAACTGACCCGGAGATGAAGCGGTATTTTATGACTATTCCCGAAGCAGTTTCACTTGTGCTTCAGGCATCTGCCATAGGGAATGGGGGTGAAGTCCTTGTGCTGGACATGGGCGAGTCTGTAAAGATCGTAACGCTTGCCGAAGAACTGATAAAGCTTCACGGGTTAAAACCTTACATTGACATTGATATTACCTTCACCGGTCTGAGACCAGGGGAAAAATTGTTCGAGGAGATTCTCACGGCTGAAGAAGGCACAATGACGACAAAACATAACAAAATATTCATAGCCAAGAACAGCGAAATGTTAACCCTTGATGAGATTAAAGCAATCCTTAAGGAATTGGAGCGTATTAACATAGAAGCATCGATGAGCGACAGCGTGATGGTCAGAGAGACCCTTAAAAAATATGTAAAGCACTATTCTTCTGACGGGCAATAGAGTTAAGCGCTGGGTTGCATGGGATATTTTTAAAAAATACATACACTTCTTGACTTTTTTCTGCTGAATATTGTTTAATACTAAGCTCGGAGGTAGGAAAATTATGTATGCGATAATAGAAACAGGCGGAAAACAATTCATGGTATCTGAAGGCGACAAGATAGTTGTTGAGAAATTGTCCGCTGATAAAGGTTCAGAAGTAAAAATAAAGACAGTCCTGGCATTCTTTGACGAAAAAAAACATAAAGTCGGGGACCCTTACATAAAAGGAGCTTCTGTTAAGGCAGAGGTTTTGGATTCGGGCAAAGGCGAGAAGGTCATAATCCACAAGCAGAGAGCAAGAAGAGTTTACAGAAAGACAAACGGCCATAGACAGCCTTACACTACTTTAAAAGTTAAAGAGATTTCAGCAGGAGGATAACATGGCTCATAAAAAAGGCGTAGGAAGTTCAAGAAACGGAAGAGACAGCGAGTCGCAGCGACTTGGCGTTAAAATATTCGGCGGTCAGACAGTTAAGGCAGGCAACATAATTGTCAGACAAAGAGGTACCAAGTTCCATCCTGGACAGAATGTCGGCAGGGGAACTGACGATACGCTTTTTGCAAAGATAGACGGCAAGGTTACATTCGAGAGAAAGAATCGCACAACCCTGAAGATCAGCGTTTATCCTCTGGCAGAAGCTGCTGTTTAAGCTGATTAAAAAATAGACTTATACTCTAGCGTAACATCCTAAGTTATCAAAAATTTATCTGCTTAATAATTTTCCTTCCATTTGATTACAGGTACATATCTTTCTATAGCAGTAGAGACTCTTTCCATAACAGGAGCTCCAATAGTTGGTCCTCCCCATAAAGTGAATTTTGCACTCCAGATTGTACCGCCTGATGTCAAATGGCTTTCCCAAATATCTCGAGTCCCAGATGTTGAACTTTCATACATGTTGGAAAACACAACGCCAAATCTGGGATGTGCCGCTAATTGGACAAAGCTTGTATCATCACCTGTGGTTGTAATGCCGCCCCATGCAGCTCCGGTCCATTGTCTTCGGCTGAGCAAAGAGCCGTTTCCCCACAAAAGCCAAATTCTGCCTGCATTCACCACCGCGGTTTCATACACGAGATCAAAATTTCTGCTTGAATCTTCAAGGCTATTATCATGTTGAGTGCCATTGGCATCCCAGGCTGTACTGTTCCATAGCGAGGTTATCAAATCGCTACCGCTGTCCTGTATCCCGAGCATAATATTGTTTGAATAAGGATCAGATGCAAACCTCAACCACCTAACAGTGTGATTACCAATGTTTGCTATCCTCTGATTCGTAGCAGCGCTTAAACTTGTACCATTCCAAATTCTATAGCCAATATATCTATTCTGAGTGAAAAGGGGGCTCGTACGCGTGCCCCAGACAAACATTGCCCTTCCTGACAGCTGCTCGTATCCAACATGTATTGCTTTGGTAGTGGACGAGGTGGCCTCTGTATCCCAGACCCCCGCAGCACCCATATTGTCCCAGCCTGCTCCAGTCCATCTCATACCATAAACATCTGCATTACTATCAAGCACGATCATGGCAATTTCGTTGCTGCTGGCCAGTGGATTTCTAGCAAGCTCAATCCAATTCGGGCTGCCGGTTGTAGGAATATTTATATTGCCGGCTATTGACCAGTTGGCTCCATCCCATATTCTGTAGTCAGGATCAGCAGTACCATCGTTATAAACCACGATCGCTCGGTCTCTGTTGGTTTCGTATTCAATGTCAAATCCTCGATAATTAGCATCCGTGGTGCCGACGTTCACCAGAAGTGTTGTCGCGCTCCATGTAGAACCATTCCATACCTGTACCCGTATGTCGCCGTTTGAGCTTAGCGTTCCGAGGATAGCCTCATTTCTGGTACTGGCGAACTTGAGAATTATATATTGAATATTCGCGGGAACAGGTGTGGCTGTGCGTTCAGGCCCCCACTCAGCTCCATCCCAGAGTCTAAAATATGGTGTTCCATCCCCATTAAGTTTTGCATAAACAACCATTGCTCCGGGATTTTGCAACGATTTTTCTACGACGCGCTGTATGGAAGTTAGCGCGCTTGTGATTGTCCCTGTAGAGCGAATTAAACATTCATCCTGAGATACTCTTGTGCTGCCTGTATGGCCAACAGCGCCAGTGCCTCGTATCGCACCGGTAAAACATGGTGCGCTGAAGGGTGCGCAATTTGCTGCAACAGAAGATGTTGCGGAATAGATAATGCTCTCGGCATCAATCCTTATTCTTCCATGGGCTGCAAAGCCGGCTGTTGATACAACCGGAATTACAGTATCTGTATTTGCGATGCCTGAAGACAAAGTTGTTGCTGTAGTGTAATTTGTTCCGGTTATGGCAAAGCTTCCTGCTCCTAAGGAACCTGATGAAAGCGCGTTGCATGCTGCTCCTTTTTTGAATTGCAATATTGCGCTTTCCAATCCTCCCTCTGCAATAAAAAACGCCTGTGTTCCCTGTTCTTCCTGCAGGCCGATATTGCTTCCTGTTGTAACGAGTGAGACTGCTGCTGCAATAAAGAGTGAAAAAATCATGAGTGCCAAAACTGCTGCGATTAGAGAAAAACCTGACTGATTATAAAATTTAAAATAAAAATTCATACGATAAAGATTTTCATGTTTTTGTTTTCAATTCTCTCTATCAAAATAACCTAGCATTGGATTATACTGAAATTAAAATATCCTACTGAAAAATCTCCCGCCATTGGATTATTTTAATGGAACCGCCGGGGGTGCAGATACTCAGATTATCTATTTCGTGAGTGTTGGTGCTGCCGCCGGTTGAACCTGTGAATGAGAGCCACCAGCTTACCGGCACAGTTGCCTGTCCAGCTTGGGCTTTTGCATCATAGGGTGCGATGAGCATGACATAGGCAGTGCCTCCGCCTGTAGTATCCCGCTCAACAGACACCCATGCGTTTATGCCATTGCGGTGGTCTATAATGATACGATAACGATGAGGCGGGGTTGCCCCGCTGTTGTTATCAACCTCAGGCGTTAGGGTGGCGGTGCCAACATGGTAGCGATAATTGTTCACTCCTGACAAGAAGCCTGATCCAGATCCACGTATAGAGACAGAATCAACCCGAGCTCCAGGACCGCCGACACGACCTTCACTCGGATTGGAAAAGTTCCCATACTCATCAACCCCAATCCCGAGCCAGCCTCCGGCGAATCCTGGTATATCTGCTGGTGCGCCGCCGGCTATATTTTTCTGAGCGTAACCCAAAGACCCGCCGTAAGCGCCCGGAACAGGAACGACTGAGCTGTCTGAGAGCACGACTGCAATTCCGTCAGCGCCGGTTCCGCCGTCAGCAAAATGGTCAAATTCTATAATGATCATGTTCCCAGCACCTGGGAAAACGAGATTCAAAGTAGCCATCGTAGCGACATTTCCACTTGCGTCTGTCAGGCGTAAACGGTTGCTGACAATGGCTGGATTGCCGAATGAACCGCTGCTGCTGGAAACAATCCAGTTTGTCCCGGGTGAGCCGTTAGCGCGGTTAAAGTCGTCGACAAAGCAAATATCAGCTGCTGCTTCTACAGGTATTAAAAGCAGGAGAAAAATCGGAATTATTAAGCTCCTAAAAAAATGTTTTTTCATAGCATTAAATTTCTCATTGCAATGGCATTATTGCGCTCTGTACGCTCCTTATTACATTTCCAGAAAAAATGTTTGCTACTGTTCCTTTTGATGTTGTAAGAACGCTTATTGTGGACTGATAGATTGTCCGTGTGCCATTATGATCGATCCCATTTGAAGTGCCATTGTCATCATAAGCTAGTCGTATGCATCCATTAGTGCCTAAACATGCTGTGCATCCTGCGCCGCATACTGTTGTATTGCTTCCAATGCCTTTATAAAAAACATCTTCTATATTGTTTCCGGTGGCCTCATTTATCCTGATAAAGCCTGAGGCTGCAAAATTCGCTGTTGAGTTGACGCATATTGTTGTGGCAGCAGTGAGGCATTGATGAGCTGTGCGCAAATTACGGGCTGTGGTTGTTGTTATCGATGTGTTCCAAGAATACATAAGAACAACTGTATTTGCAAGATGAGCTATTGCAGCACTGCTGTCTCTTCCCCTTGTGCCTCCTGTGAATGTTGTTGCTGTCGATTTTGTTGTAAAACTTATTTTTTCACAATTTGATGAACCAGCATTAATATCTGGAGTCGGGTTTGTTGTTGTATCGCATAACATTATCCAATAACGGGTTGGATCACCGGGGTTGAAGATAAAACCGTCTGTGGAGGAGACATTTATCGGGCCTGTAGTAGAGTTATTTATAGCTGCTGTAAGCGTTGGCACAGACACGGTGAAAGAGCCTATCCCAAGATTGACAGCAGGACTTACACCGTAATTCGGAAAGTTGTTTCTCTTGACTGCGTATTGAAGCCCTCCGTCAGCAATGTAAAACGCCTGTGTTCCCTGTTCTTCCTGCAAGCCGATATTGCTTTCTGTTGTAATCAGCGAAACGGCAACAACTGCAAAAAGAACGAATATCATTAGTGCAATGATTGTTGCAATAAGTGACAAGCCGGAATTAGAATTACAATATTTCATGGCAGATTTCTTAAATATATCATTGAAGTAATAGAAACTGTTTGATTATTAATTAACACAGATATTCCGGGAGTTCCTGCCCATCCTATCTGAACTCGTCGTATTTGTCGCGGATTTGCAGGCGATGAATTCGATGTTCCATTAGCAAGTATATATTGAAAATTTAAGGCAGTCACATTGTTGGCAAGTACGTTTTCACCAGCAGGGAAACAGCTGCCTTGCCCTCTCATTATATTTGTGCCTAAGAGTCGGAAACTTACTATAGTGTTTTCAGTATTCGTAAAACAGAATGAGTTAGCTGTTGCTGTTGTTATTGTAGCATCAATAAATCCGTCGCCGTCAGAATCTCTTCCCAAACTATTGGTATTCCTTATCTCTCTTGTCATCCTTTCCATTGCTATTCTTGCCTGATCAAGTGCTTCTTTGCGGTTGTCAGTTATAAAAAATGCCTTGATGCCGGTTGAAAGGGAACTTGCTACAACATAAGCGACAATGCCTATGAGAACCATTGTGATTATAAGTTCAATAAGTGAAAAACCTTTCTTGTTAGATGCAAGTTTTTTCAAATTGTTTTGAATTTTTAGTTTTCATATCAATAATTCGTAACCACCGTTACTAGAGCAACAGAACCGATTATTGAGTTTGTAACGGTTACTGTGATTCGCTTATAGTCAGATAATCCTACATCTGTATTTAAGGCCACAGGATCAGCATAAGCGACAGTTACCGTAGTTGTAAAACTTACCCCGCCCCATGTGCATGTTTCTATGTATCCGTTATAGTCATCGACATCATTAAATGGTGCTGCAGAAGTGCCTGTACATTGAGTTCTGCTTTCAACTCCATCAAAGCCTAAGGCTGTGTATGGGTTTGGAGGAATTGGCATGACATTAGCCCACTGTTTTGATTTTATTTCTTCCATTAAGTCTTGCGCAATATTTGCTGCGCTGACCTGAACCTCTGCGTTCACTCCTTGTTTTGCTCCTTGTCCGAGCAAGATTAAAAGCGCTGGTATTGCGATTGAGACGATTATTATTATCAGTATTATCTCGATTAAGGTAAAACCGCTTTTGTTTTTATGATAATTTTGAACTTTTCTTTTTGAATTTCTAATTTTCATAAACCCGTCCAGTGTTTGCTTCTATATTTATTGTTTTGTTCCCGCTGTAATTGACAATTACTGTCTGGCTTGCAAGTGGATTACCTGTTGCATCTACTGGCTTGCCGAGAGAGTCGAACGCTATGGTGGGGACAGAAGGGGTAAGTGTCACACTGCTATAATTACTGCATTGGCTGCTATTAAAATTAACTACAAAACTTCCTGCACCATCGTTTGAACAAGGATCGCCAGAGCTTTTTGCAATAGTGGAAGTCACAATATTTGAATATACGGTGTATCCATTACCATTAAACGTAATTCCAGCTCTTGTCTGGTTTGAGATTGCAAGTTTTTGAGTATATCTGATGTCAGAAAAAACTTTTCTTACAGCGCTGTTTAGTTTGATTGCATCAAAAGGATTTCTGAGAAATACAACAGCAGAGAGAATGGCGATGAGAACTATCACCATCACGCTTTCTATCAGCGTGAAACCCGCTTCGCGGCTTTGTTTTGAACCGCTGTTAAAGGTCATGATAAATTGTAACATAACTGGAGATTTGACAAAAGGAGTGCTGATATAGTTTAATATTATCCTCTTTTGGGCGGATAGCTCAGCTGGGAGAGCGCAGCCCTTACAAGGCTGATGTCACAGGTTCGATCCCTGTTCCGCCTACCATTTTTCAACGGTAGTAAAAAGCTGGGGTGGTAGTTCAGCTGGTCAGAACGCCGGCCTGTCACGTCGGAGGTCGCGGGTTCGAGCCCCGTCCACCCCGCCATACCTTTTCTTTTGGGAAAATTTCGATGAGTTATTTTGTTTATATTATTCAGAGTCTGAAAGATAATTCCTTATATGTTGGGCAGACAAATAGTCTTCAAGAACGGATTAATAGACACAATCAAGGTCATTCCAGATATACAAAACCTAAGCGTCCATGGAAATTGCTGTATTCTGAAGAATTTGAATCCCGCTCTCAGGCTGTTAAAAGAGAAATTGCTCTCAAATCTTTACACAGGAAAGATATGCTTTTGAATTTGATTGGTTCAGCTGGTCAGAACGCCTTCAGGTAAAATAGTGGTAGGTCGTCCCGATTTGATCGGGATCCACCCCGCCATTTCTCTCACTAAGTTAAAATCCTGCTCAGGAATGTACGAGTTCTTTCTGTTTTTGGATTCGTGAATATTTTTTCAGGTCTGCCTGTCTCTATAATATCGCCTTTATCAAACACAACAACTCTGTCAGAAATCTCTCTTGCAAAACCCATCTCGTGAGTTGCTATCAATGTTGTCATGCCTTCATTAACAAGATCTTTAATTACAGATAAAACTTCTCCTGTCATCTCAGGGTCAAGCGATGATGTTGGCTCGTCAAAGAGCATTGCCTCTGGTTTCATTGCGAGCGCCCTTGCAATCGCAGCGCGCTGCTGTTCGCCTCCTGAAAGCTCATCAGGATAACTGTCTGCTTTTTTTTCGATGGTTATTCTTTTTAATAATGCCATTGCATTTTCTTCTGTCTCTTTTTTATCCAATCCGAGAACTCTGACAGGCGCCTCGATTATATTCTCAAGAACAGTCATGTGCGGAAAAAGATTGAACTGCTGAAAGACCATTCCCACTTTTAATCTTATTTTTCTGATAGTCTCAAGGTCTTTGCTGCTTGGTCTCAGACGGTTAATGGAATGCAGTTCAATATCATCGATTATTATCTCGCCTTCCTGAAAATATTCCAGCGCGTTAATGCATCTTAAAAAAGTGCTTTTTCCGCTTCCTGAAGGACCAATGCAGGCAATCACTTCGCCTTTGTCAATCTCGAGATTTATTCCCTTAAATAGATGGTTCTGGTTGTAGTATTTATGGAGATTTTTCACTGTAATCATCTTTTTGACCCCTTGAGTTTTTCTTCCAATTTCCTTGCAAACATAGAAAGAGGATAGCTCATCGCAAAATAGAGCAGGGCTGCAATTAATCCAAGCTCAAAAAATCTCAATGTCGTTGCTGCAAGTATGCTGTATGTCTTTGTCAACTCTACCATTGCAATAACAGATACCAAAGATGAGTCCTTGAACAGAGCTATGAAATCATTAGTTACTCCGGGCATTGCTATCCTGAATGCCTGAGGAAGAACTACACGCCTGAGAGCCAATGACCTTGTCATCCCAAGAGACAATGCAGCTTCCATCTGTCCTTTGGGGACAGCGCTTATGCCTGCCCTGTAAAGTTCTGCTTCATATGCTGCATAGTTCATCCCAAGACCTAGAAATGCCGCTAACACAGGACTTAATGATATTCCTATATTCGGAAGCCCGTAATACAGGATATAAAGCTGTATTAACAGCGGTGTTCCTCTGTAAATCTCTATATAAGCTGCTGCTAAAGAGCTGAAAGGATTTCTTGCATAAAGCCTTAGTATTGTCAGGATAAGTCCGAGTGTTATTGCCAGTGCCATTGATGTGACTGATATAATAATTGTTATTCCAGCTCCTTTAAGTAAAGACGGCAGGAATGTGTATATTGGGGATTTTCGGGTTTCCTCGAGATTTTCATATATAGATGATTCTTTGAGATTCAGATATAATTTTTTCTGAGCCTCATTCCACATATCCCATTTTTGATAAATCTTTTTTAGTTCGCCTGTTGTGATGAGTTTCCTGATTATCCTGTCGATCTCAGCTTTAAACTCTGCATCGTTTTTTCTGATTGCAATGCCGTAAAACCCTTCTCCTACAGGGGAGCCGATATATTTTAGCTTTGGATTTGGTTTTGCATAATATGCAGCAATCGGAAGGTCAAGAAGTACTGCATCGATTCTTCCAAATGCAAGGTCTTCGTATGGCTCTACCTGACCTGAATAGATTTTCACATCAGCGCCTTCTATTGCATTAAGCATCTCGTGCGCTGTTGTGCCTGAAAGTGTGCCTGCTTTTTTACCTTTTAGGCTGTTTAAGCCTGTTATTCCTTTTTCATCTTTTCTTACGACAAGCTGTTCTGTGTAAACATAATACGGAATGGAAAACAATATTTTTTCTTTTCTCTGAGGCGTTATCTCGATTCCGTTCATTGCAAGATCAAAATCTCCCCTGCCAAGGGCAGGTATCAGGCTGTCCCATGCATTTTGCGACTGTCTTGCTTTTACGCCGAGCTCTTTTGCGATTGCATCGGCAATATCAACCTCAAAACCAATGAGCTTTGATGGGTCATCTTTGCTTGGGAACACATATGGAGCGCCGCCTTCAGAATCAGAACCCCAGAGTATATATCCTCTTTTTTTGATCTTTTCCAAAGTATTTTGATTTGAATTAACAGGGGTTATCCAGTAAATAATGGCGATAAGACCGATGATCAAAGATGCAATTCTGAGAAAATTTTTCATGGCACATATATTATCAAAAAATTTACGGATTAGGGAATGAAGATTTTAATGCTTGTGTTTTAAGAAAGAGGTGCCTGTTCTAAATCTTGAATGTTTTAAAGATATTTTTCCCTTTTATGAAAATGACAAAACCGATAAGGATAGTTCCGACTGAATCAAAAATATTTATTCCTGTCAGAAGATGGCAGAGGCTTGATATAAACAAAATTCCTGCTAGATACATCGTGATATTCATGAATTCTGCATCGTCGAATATAAAAGCGGAATTTAATTTTTTTGCAATCTTGATCTTGCCGTCTGATAGTACATATATTAATAATGCTGAGAAAACTGCTATTCCTATTCCGCCGAGGCTTTTATCAACAATATGTCCACGGAAAATATTTACGATGCCTATTATCGCAAGAACAACTGCGATTATATAATAAATAACGCCTGCTGTTTTGAGAGCCTGCTTCTCAGAATCTAAAGGTTCGATATAGCTGTCAGTCGACCTCTGAACCATATTCCAGATTACAGCGCTGTATATCATCTCGATGAATGCTTCGACACCGAACCCTATGAGAGTTAAAGAACTTGTGATGAATCCGAATGAGAGGGATAGAAGTCCTCTTGCCAGATTGAAGATTATTGTGCCGATGAAGAGTTTGTTTGCAGACTCAAACTGTTCTTCTTTTCTCTGTGCATAACCCGGTATATATTGCCGTTTATCGTCCATGTGTTTTATTTTACAATCATTCCTGCATATCCCACAACCTGATCATAGTCTCCGCTGACCTCGCCGGATGTGGAGTATTTAATGAGTTTCCCTTCTCTTGCTCCCAGAGCTTTTGCTGCAAATAGCATTATAGCTGCAGGCAGATAACCGCACATTGTAATTTTTTCTTTTATAACTGTCTCATACAACCCTTCAGGATTAATTGTCTTTATCATGTCCAGCGCCTTCTTATCCTTCTGCCTGGCAGTTTCCTCTGACACATAGTGGCTCATGTCTGAACTCGCTAGGATAATTACAGGATAGTTTATTTCTTTGATTGCCTTTGCGATCCCTTCTCCAAGTACGCGGCATTCATTTACAGATGCCGACATTATCGCAATCGGGACTATCTTAACATCTTTTTTAAAATGGACAATAAAAGGCAGCTGCACTTCAAGCGAGTGTTCAAATGTATGCGCCTGAGAGTCGGATGCAATTTCAGGAAGATGGCGCAGTATTTTATTGGAGAGTTTTTCATCAATCTGGAGAACTCCGGTTGGGATCTCCCATTCTCCTGACGGCATCATAGCAGTCTTAGCGCCAAGACCTGTGTGGTTAGGCCCAAGAAGTATGAATGTATCGGGGAATTTTATTGAAGAAAATACCTCGCCTGCAACAGAGCCGGAATATATCAGTCCTGCATGAGGAGAAAGAATACCAAGAGCATCTTCTTTAACCGCATTTTCATCAATATACCGGCTTACCTGCTGGCTCAGGTTTGATGCTGTGCCTTGATAAAACTGTCCTGCTACTGCCGGGGTTCGTCTCATATCTAAAATGATTCTTCTGTATCCAGATACGGCCTGTCAGTATAATCCGTGAATCTTGTAAAATGCGGAAAGAATGTGAGGTTTATTGTGTCTGTCGGTCCATTTCTCTGTTTTGCTACTATGATTTCTGCTTTGCCCTTATCCATTGTTTCTTTGTTGTAGAATTCATCCCTGTAAAGAAAGATTATTACATCAGCATCCTGTTCAATTGCGCCTGATTCTCTTAAATCCGACAGATTCGGTTTTTTTATCTGTCTCTGCTCAACTCCGCGGTTGAGCTGGCTTAAAGCTATTACAGGCACATCAAGTTCTTTTGCAAGGGCTTTTAAAGAGCGTGATATCTCTGATATCTCCTGCTCTCTGCTCCTCTCGGACCAGCCTGTTCCTCTCATTAACTGCAGATAGTCAACTACTATAAGACTAAGCGCTTTATATTCCATCTTCAGACGCCGTGCCTTTGCCCTCATCTCGAGAACGTTTATGTTAGATGAATCATCTATGAATATGGGAGCTTCGGAAAGTTTGCCTGCAGCATTTGTCAGCTGGCTCCACTCATCTTTTTTTATGAATCCTTTTCTCACCCTATTAGAGTCAACCATGGCTTCTGAACACAACATTCTCATTGCAAGCTGTTCCTTGGACATCTCAAGGCTGAATACTGCAACATGATCTTTAAGTTCAACGCCCACATGTCTTGCTATATCAAGACTGAACGCTGTTTTCCCCATAGAGGGTCTTCCGCCGACTATGATCAGGTCCCCCCTCTGGAATCCGGATGTAAGTTCATCAAGGTCTTTAAATCCTGACGCAACTCCTGTTATTGCGGATTTTTTATCGTAGAGGTTTTCGATTGTCTCGAAACTTCCTTTAAGCAGACTTTTAAGGCTCGAAAAGGACGCCTTGATGCGCTTGTCTGATATGTTGAAGATTATTCTTTCCGCCTGGTCAACAAGTTCGTCGGCATCAAAATTGCTTTCATATACCTTTCCTGCAATTTCTGATGCTGATTTAATAAGCGCTCTCAAAAGTGATTTTTCATGTATTATCTTTGCGTGGTATTTTATATTTGCAGCTGTAGGCACCTGGCTTGCAAGCATTGAGAGATATGCTTCTCCGCCGACAAAATCAATATCATTTCTTTTCCTCAGTTCATCAGTTACTGTTATTATGTCAATTGGCTCGCTTTTTTCGTAGAGTTGGATCATCGCATCGAAGATCTTTTTGTGGCTGTCCTTGTAAAAATCTTCACGCGTTATTATCTCGATTGCCTTTGAAAGGGAATCGTTCTCGACCATTATTGCGCCCAGAACAGACTGCTCTGCATCGATATTCTGCGGCGGAACCTTGTCTAATGACGCTTCTGTGTTTCTCATTTCCTGTTAATTGCCCATAGGTATTACTGAAATATTCAGTTGAGCATTTACTTCTGAATGGATTTTAATATTAACAGTGTATGTACCGAGCCTTTTAATTGGTTCTTCAAGAGATATCTTCTTCTTATCTATAATGATCCCCTGATTTTTAAGTTCAGCGGCAATATCCATTGGTGTGATCGAGCCGAACAGTTTGTCCTCTTCGCCAGCCTTTGCTTTTATTGATATGTTGAGCGCAGATATCTTAGCAGCAAATTTTTCTGCCTCGGATTTTTCCTTTTTCGATTTTTCCTCTATAACTTTTTTTTGGTGTTCAATAGACTTTACATTTGATGTAATTGCCTCAACAGCAAGCTTCTGGGGAAGAAGGTAATTTTTGGCATAACCGTCTTTGACATTGACTATATCGCCCATTTTGCCCAGATTTTTAACATTTTCTTTAAGAATAACTTTCATCTGCAGATCTCCTTTTTTATGAACTTCAATTTCTTGATTGCGATGGGGAAACGATTTCTCCAGCTACTATAATTCAACCTATGACAAAAATCAAGGACTACAATTTTCCAGTCATCTAAATGGGACAGGAGTGAAAGTAATGATGAATATTATTATAGAAATCCAGCCGAGAATACGTCTTTTCTTGTCCAGAGAATTTTCCCATAAAAGCACTGGAGGATGTTCCAGCCCCAGGATAATAAGAAGAATTCCCCATATAAGCCATCCCTGCCAGAAGAATACACCAAAAATAATAAGAATGAGGATTAAGATTCTAGATATTGTAAAGTGTTTTTCGCCCAGTATTCCAAATGCAATATGTCCCCCGTCAAGCTGTCCGACAGGAATAAGATTCAGGGCTGTTACAAAAAATCCGATCCAGCCTGCAAATGCAACTGGATGCAGGAATATGTCTTGCGAATCAGAAAGGCTGCCTAGTATGAGCTTTGAAAGAAAGGTGAAGAGCAGTGAGTCCCCAAGTATCAGTCCTTCTCCATGATCGATAATTGGTTTTATTTCGGACATTTGAAGACCGATAATTACTGCAGCAAGAGAGACGATGAATCCTGCGATAGGACCCGAAGAACCTATATCTATCAGAGCCTGCCTTGTTGTTATTGGTGATTGGATTTTTATGAATGCGCCCATTGTGCCGATAAGCGTAGGGGCTGGGATAAAATAGGGCAGGGTAGCTTTTACATTATGTTTTTTTGAAGCAATATAGTGTGAGAGTTCGTGGCAGAGCAAAATAAACATCAGGGACAGAGAGAACGGAAGACCATTTAAGATTTTTAAAGGCTCTCGTATTATATCTTCAGCCTTCTGTATCTGCAGAGCTCCGACCAATAGAGTGGACAGAAAAGTGATTATGAACAGAAGTATGTGGAGATAAGGAAGTTTTTTTATAAGAGCGCTCCTTTTAAATCATATTCAAAGGCTTCCGTTATCTTAACATCTACAAACTGTCCGGGCATTGTCTTATTAGATTCAAGGGTATTCGTATCTTTGTCAATAACAATTACTCCATCTATTTCAGGTGCATGAGAATAAAGTCTCGCGATCAAAGTTCTGTCGTAAATTTCATCTATCAGCGCTCTGAATCTTCTGTCAAGAAGAATCTGGTTTTTTGCAAGTGATATATCTGCTTGATGTCTCAGGAGAGTTTCGAGCCGTTTGTTTTTTATCTCTTCTTTGATATGCCCTTTTAATCTGTATGCAGGAGTCCCTTCTTCTTTAGAATATTTAAAAGCGCCGAGTTTTTCGATTTGTGTTTCTTCAATAAAATCAATCAGTGAATTAAATTCTTCTTTTGTTTCAGAAGGAAATCCGACGATCATTGATGTTCTTAATACAACATCGGGAATATCTTTTCTTATGGATTTGATGAGATCAAGATAATTTTTTTTTGTGCCTTTGCGTCCCATTAGTTTCAGTATCCTGTTTTCTGAGTGCTGAAAAGGTATGTCGAGATATTTGCATATCTTGTCTTGGTCAGCGATTACACTGAGCAGTTTATCGTTGATAGATTCAGGATACAGGTAAAGCACTCTAACCCAGAAGTCCCCGTTAATCGAGCATATATCCTCTAACAAGGCAGCCAGGTCATATCCTATGTTGTTTTTGTAACATGCAGTATCCTGTGCAACCAGTATGAGTTCTTTTTTGCCTCCTCTAATAAGCAATTCTGCATTTTTAAGAATCATATCAGGAGAAAAACTTCTGTGACTGCCTCTGATTGACGGGATAATGCAGTATGTGCATTTTTTACTGCATCCTTCGGATATCTTCAGATACGCATAGGGAAAGTCGTTCATGAGATATGTTGCCTTCTGATCTTTCACACTGCAGGTTTTTGTCGGGCTTGATATCTTTTTGCAATATTCAATTATCTTGTCTTCTTCGCCTACGCCGAATATTGCATCAGCTTCAGGCATTGTTTTTATCAGCTCGTCTTTATATCGTTTTGCAAGGCATCCAAAGACAATAAGTTTTTTTGATGATTTTTTTTTAAGCTCTCCCATTTTGATGATTTCGTCAATTGATTCTTTCTTTGCATCATTGATAAATCCACATGTATTAACCAGAACGATATCTGCTTTATCCGGAGTGGGAACATATGTAAATCCGCTGCTCACAAGTTTTTTGATAAGACAGTCAGAGTCTGTAAGATTCTTTGGACAGCCAAGACTTATTATCGAAACTTTATCTGACATTGCCGCGCATTTTTTTTGTTGCAAAATATATGATGAAATAACTGATTATGGCTGATGCAAAACCTAGAATGAAGTTGCCTAAGAAGAAAGGCATAAGCAGTGGCTTGAAATCTTTAATGAGAAGAGCAAGTGAGATATTTGACCAGTCAATATCAGGTATTATTTCACTGAAGCCAAGACATTTTGCTCCTATCCATGTTCCAAGGGAATAGATAGGAATTATCGTCCATGGATTTGTAATAAAAACCCCTGTGATGGTAACAACCTTGTTGAATCTGAACAGCCATGAAAAAGCCAGCCCCAGTATAGTGTGTAATCCAAGCAAGGGTGACATCCCTAGGAAAACGCCAACAGCAAATGCCATAGCCAGTCTGCGAGGAGAATCCTTGATCGTAAGGATATTTAATAATTTCTCTCTAAATGCCAAAATGCTGGTATCCTTGTGCGTGAAATGGTTTTGCCCTGCCTTTTGAATCTATGATAACTCTGTTTTTTTTTGTTATGTCTCCAATATATATTGCATTTATTTTTTTATCAGCAGGCGCTGTAAAAAGCAGTTCATAGTCTTCACCGCCTGATACTGCAAGTTTTAATGGATCTAGTTTAAGACAAGCAGCGGCTTTTTTTGCCTGGTTCGAAATTGGTATCTTGTCCAGATACAGTCTGGCTCCTGTACTGCTTTCATTACATATTCTTGTCAGGTCTATGAATAGTCCATCGCTCAGGTCGATCATCGAAGTTGCATATTTAGAAAATTTGACAGGATCTCTTGCTTCGGGCATAAGATGCCTTTTAAGCAGCGGAATCAGGGTTGCTGTTTCTATTTTTAAGCCGGGGATTTTTATGTTTGATTTTTTGTTTTCTATTAATACTGATCTTTTTATTTTTTTTAGTATTTCGAGACCGCATGCTGAATCGCCTAGGCAGCCTGTTACATATATTCTATCGCCTAATCTTGCACCAGAACGTTTCACTGGATTATCTGCATATCCGATCAATGATGCTGCAATAGAAATATGTTTTTTTGAAGATGACAGATCTCCTCCAATAAGAGCTATCCCATAAAATTTGATTGCAGCCTTGATCCCGTCAAAAAATCTGTCAAAGAACAATCTGTCTGTGCTTTTATCCAATGCAATATCGAGGATGAGATATTTCGGTATTCCTGCCATTGCAAATATGTCGCTGACATTAACCGAGACAAGCTTGAATCCGAGCTGATAAGATGTCATGAGTCGTCTGTCAAAATGAATTCCCTCAACCATCATGTCACTTGTAATCAGCAGATTCCTGTTGTCGGGTTTTATTACTGCGGAGTCATCACCAATGCCTGTTGAAACTCCTTTGGCAGGTTTCCCGAATTTTTTACGTATTGTTTCTAAAAGAGAAAGTTCACCAATTTGGGATATCTTCATAAAAAAACCAGCGCTACAGAGAGCGCTGGTTTTTTCTCCTTTTAACGCCTTTCAACGCATGCTTCAGCACATCGTTCATTGTATCAGCAAATAGGAACTGGACATCTTTTTTTACATATTTAGGGATATCCTCAAGGTCTTTTTTGTTTCTCTTCGGTATTATTATTGTCTTTATTCCCATTCTTTTTGCTGCAAGCGCTTTTTCCTTAAGCCCGCCGATTGGGAGAACTCTTCCCCTGAGCGTTACCTCGCCTGTCATTGCAATATCTTTTCTTACAGGCTTGCCGGTCAGAGCAGATGCTATTGAGGTTGCCATTGTTATTCCTGCTGACGGCCCGTCTTTTGGTATGGCTCCAGCAGGAACATGGATATGTAGATCAGTTTTAGAAAAAGTCTCATCATTTATACCAAGCGAGCGCGCCTTGGACCTTACATAGCTTAGAGCTGCCTGCGCTGATTCCTTCATTACATCACCAAGCTGCCCTGTTAGCGTGAGGCTGCCTTTGCCTTTCATTGTAGTTGCCTCGATATAAATAATGTCGCCGCCTGCTTCTGTCCATGCAAGTCCTGTTGATACGCCGATCTCGTCTTTTTCCATCTCTTCTTCTCTCAGATATTTCTGCACACCAAGGTATTGATTAATGTTTTTGGCTGTTATTACGAATTGTTTTTGCTTGTTTTCTGCTATTTTTTTTGCAACCTTTCTGCAAATATGCGCTATTTCTCTTTCAAGATTTCTTACCCCTGCTTCCCTTGTATACTGGGATATTACTGCAAGTATGGCGCTGTCGGTTATCTTCAGTATTTTCTCTGTTATGCCGTGCTCCTCAAGCTGTTTTGAGAGAAGATAGGTTTTTGTAATAGCAAGTTTTTCCTCTTCTGTATAACCGGACAGGAAGATAATCTCCATCCTGTCTCTTAATGGGCCGGGGATTGTGTCAACTATATTCCCTGTTGTGATAAACATTACCTTTGAAAGGTCGAATGGAACTGTTAAATAGTGATCCATGAATGTATTGTTCTGCTCAGGGTCAAGCACTTCAAGGAGTGCTGATGACGGGTCTCCCCTAAAATCAGTTCCTACCTTGTCTATTTCGTCAAGCATCATAACGGGATTATTTGTGCCTGCATTTTTTATTCCCTGAATAATCCTGCCGGGCAATGCTCCGACATATGTGCGTCTGTGGCCTCTTATCTCAGCCTCATCTCTCACTCCGCCCAATGACATTCGTACAAATTCCCTGCCAAGAGATTTTGCTATTGATTTGCCCAATGATGTCTTTCCAACACCTGGAGGGCCTATAAAGCAGAGTATGGGGCCTTTCATTTTTTCTTTTCTGAGTTTTCTAACGCTCAAATATTCCAAAATTCTTTCTTTTACTTTTTCGAGGTCGTAATGGTCTTTATCAAGAACCTTTTTTGCTGCTTTTATATCTAAATTGTCCTTTGTTGATTTTGACCATGGCAGTTCAACTAACCATTCAAGATATGTTCTTATAGTTCCTGCTTCTGCGCTGTCAGGGTGCATCTTCTCGAGTCTTTTAAGTTGTTTTTCAGCCTCTTTCTGGACTTTTTCCGGCATCTTGGCAGCGATAATTTTTTTCTTGAACTCTCTAACTTCTTCTCCGCGCTCGTCAATGTCTCCGAGTTCTTTTTGTATTGCCTTGAGCTGTTCTCTTAAAAAGTATTCTCTTTGCGTTTTATCTATTTCGCCTCTGACTTCTGTCTGTATCTTTTGCTGTACAGTAAGAAGCTCGATCTCTCTATTTAATATCTCGCTTACTTTCTTTAAACGCTGGACAGTGTCCATTATCTCGAGCACTTCTTGTGCCTGTTCAGTTTTCAATCCGATATTCGATGCTATTAAGTCAGCAAGTTTCCCGGGATCATCAAGATTTTCGATAACTATTAATATGTCAGGAAGTACATTTTTTCCAAGAGATACTGTCTTGTCAATCTGTTCCTTGACAGTCCTCATTGTTGCTTCAATCTCGATTGTTATTTCCTGCGGCTTGGTTTCGTTTATCTTTTTGATATCAGCCGTATAAAATGGTTCTTCCTGAACAAAATTTGAGGCCTTTGCTTTTGAGATGCCCTGTATGAGTATCTTGACCCTTCCATCTGGAAGTTTCAGCATCCTCATAATAAGTCCTACGGTTCCAACCTTATAAAGATCTTCCGGCTTAGGGGATTCTGTATTAAGGTCTTTCTGTGCGAGCAGCATGATCAGTTTGTTTGTGGTTAATGCATGTTCTATTGCCTTTATGGACATGTCTCTTCCGACAAACAGCGGGAGTATCATGTAAGGGAATACAACAATATCTCTTACAGGGAGAACCGGTAATGTGCCGGGAATTTCTATTTCTTTATTTTTTTCTTCTTTTTCTGCAACGTTTGCCATTTAAACTCCTGTTTGTTATTTATTTCTTTGAAAGGCTAGAGGTTATATTAAGCAGGTATTCTCTGAATGCTTTTGAGATTCCATGATTTTTGAGCGCTAACTCAACAGTTGCTTTGAGATATCCAAGCTTGTCGCCTGCGTCATATCTTTTACCCTTGAAAAGATATCCATATATATCCTGTTTTTCAAGCAATTTTCTAAGGGCATCTGTCAGCTGTATCTCATTGCCTTTGCCGGGCTCAAGTTTTTCTAGAATATCAAATATTTCAGGTGTCAGAATATATCTGCCGATAATTGCAAGATTTGAAGGCGCCTCTTCTTTTAAAGGTTTTTCTATCATATTTTTAATCTTGTAAGTTCCATCTCCGCATGAGATTCCGTCGATAACTCCATATTTATGTACATCTGATATTGGAACTTCTTCCAGTGCAACAACAGAACACCCATGTTTTTCATAAATCTTAATCATGTCTTTAAGAAGTGTGTCGTCAGGGTCTATAATATCATCGCTTAGGAGCACAGCAAACGGCTCATTTTTTACGAATGGTTTTGCGCATAAAATTGCGTGGCCAAGACCAAGCGCTGCTTTTTGTCTGATATAGGCAAAGCTTATATGATTGAGCCTCTGTATTTCATCAAGCAGAGAATGTTTGCCTGATTTTTTCAGATTATCTTCGAGTTCATACGCAGAATCGAAATGGTCTTCTATTGCGCGTTTGTATTTTCCTGTTATTACTATAAAATCTTCTATGTTGCATGCAATTGACTCTTCTACCGCATACTGAATCAGAGGCTTGTCAACAATAGGAAGCATTTCTTTTGGTGATGCCTTGGTTGCCGGAAGGAATCTCGTGCCAAGTCCTCCGGCAGGCAGTATTGCTTTTTTGATTTTTGTTTTTTCGGTCATGAATATTTCCTTGAAATAGAATATCAGTAAGATTATAACACAAGGTATACTTGTTTTTTTATATTCAAATAATATAAAATGGCTAGTTGCAAGCCATGACTATCAAGATTTCTTAAAGTACTGGAAAATAAAAAAACTGTCTGTTAATATTTTACAATCGATTTTTTGAGTAGTAATCTTTAAGGAGGGATGAATGGATTTTAATGGCCAGATTGCAATCGTAACAGGCGGCGCCCGAGGGATTGGAAAGGCAATCTCTGAGACACTTGCAAAAAAGGGTGTGAAGCTGGTGATTGCTGATATAAGTCTCGATCAGGCAAAACAAACTGCAGATGATATCAGTAAAATCGGCGTCGAGACAATGCCTGTCAGGCTGGATGTTTCCAAATCAGATGAGGTTGTAAAGATATTTGAGGATGTTGTTAAAAAATTTGGAAGAATTGACGTGCTTGTTAATAACGCAGGGATTACAAGAGACAGTATTCTCATGAGAATGAAAGAAGAGGATTGGGACACTGTTATTAATATTAATCTTAAAAGTGTTTTCCTCTGCACAAGAGAAGCAGTCAGGGTTATGATGAAGCAGAGATACGGAAGGATTGTGAATATTGCATCTGTTGTTGCAATGATGGGCAATCCGGGTCAGGCAAATTACAGCGCTTCTAAGGCAGGGATAATCGGACTGACAAAAACTACTGCAAGAGAGTATGCAAGCAGAGGCGTGACTGCAAATGCAGTAGCTCCAGGTTTTATAACTACTGCTATGACAGATGCCCTTACAGAAGAAGTAAAATCAGAGATGAAAAAAGCTATCCCATTGGCGAGATTTGGTACGGTAGAGGATGTTGCTGCTGCTGTTGTATTCCTTGCATCACCTGATGCAGGTTATATAACAGGCCAGGTTTTGAATGTCAATGGAGGTATGTATATGTAGGTAACAAAAAAAGATATTGTCTTAATTGTCTCAAATAGAACTAAATTTAAAAAATATTCGGAGGTGCTTTACATGGTTGAAGAAAAGGTAAAAGAAATTATAGCAAAACAGCTTGGAGTTAATGCATCAGAAATAACACCAGAGTCATCTTTTGTAGAGGATCTTGGGGCAGATTCCCTTGATACTGTTGAACTGGTTATGGCATTTGAAGAGTCATTTAATATTGAAATACCTGATGAAGATGCAGAAAAGATTGCTAAAGTAAAGGACGCAGTAGAGTACATAAAGAAAAAACAGTCATAATGGATAAAAGAAGAGTTGTTGTAACCGGTGTCGGGCTTATAACACCGGTAGGCATTGGTGTAGAGCAGAGCTGGCATGCCCTGCTTGAGGGCAGATCAGGCATCAGGAAACTGACCAGATTTGATGCCTCTACATTCCCTACTCAGATTGCTGGAGAGGTGGAAGGCTTTAATCCCGAAGACTATATTGAGCCTAAAGAGGTCAAAAAAATGGATCGTTTTATCCATTTTGCAATCGCAGCCTCTAGTATGGCAATGAAGGACTCAGGATTAAGCATAACAAAAAGCGATGCTGAGAGGGCAGGAGTTATTATTGGATCTGGTATTGGCGGCCTGCCTGCGATTGAGCACTACCATGAAATCTACTTAGAAAAAGGGCAGAGAAGGATATCGCCTTTCTTTATTCCCATGCTTATTATAAACCTTGCTGCTGGACATGTTTCTATGAAATATGGAGCAAAAGGGCCGAATTCTGCTCTGGCTACTGCATGTGCAAGCGGAAGCCACGCAATAGGCGATGCATTTAAACTGATTCAGTGGGGTGATGCAGATGTGATGATAGCAGGCGGATCTGAATCTGTTATAACTCCTTTGGGTGTTGGCGGTTTTAATGCAATGAAGGCTCTTTCTATTCGCAATGACGAACCTGAGAAGGCAAGCAGACCCTTTGACATAGACAGAGACGGTTTTGTTATGGGAGAGGGCTCAGGCATGATGATACTTGAAAGCCTTGAATATGCCAAGGCAAGAGGAGCAAGGATATATGCGGAGATAGCAGGGTATGGAAGAACTTCAGATGCATATCATATGACAGCTCCAGCTCCAGAAGGTGAGGGCGCAGCAAGATGCATGTCTCTTGCTTTAAAAGATGCAGCAATCAATCCATCTGATATAGATTATATAAATGCCCATGGAACATCAACAAAATACGGGGATGAACTTGAGAGTATTGCTATAAAAACAGTATTAAAAGAACATGCATATAAAGTTGCGGTAAGCTCAACAAAATCCATGACTGGACATCTTTTGGGCGCTTCAGGAGGAGTTGAGGCCGTAATTTGTGCTCTGACGATGAGAGATAATACTGTTCCCCCTACAATAAACCTTGATAATCAAGATCCTCAGTGTGATCTTGATTATGTGCCTAACAAAGCAAGAAAAATGGAAATCAATATTGCAATGTCAAATTCTTTTGGCTTTGGCGGCACAAACGCTTGTCTGGTTTTAAAAAGATTTAAGTCTTAGTTCTAAATAAATTCATCCTTATGTCTTCTTCATAAACATTCCAAAATATTCCAAGTTTTGTCTCTTGTGTGCTTAATTATTATGACCCCAATATTTTGTAAGTACATTTCTTGGAACAATCGTTCCACTTACAACACTGCTTATTACACTAATATGGACTATTGTTTAAACTAAATGACTTGATTGGTGCATTCCTGGACTTATCTGTATAAAACAATTGGAAGACTGTTTACCTGAAATGAAGGCTTGATTCTGGAAAATACAAAATTGTATAAAAATGCAATTTTGTTGTTGACAAACCTGTAGACATATGTTATAAATTACACAAGATGGTTAAGCAGCCAACAGAAGATACACTAAAAATGCTCTTCTCATCATCTATAAGAGCAGACTTGCTGGCTCTTCTTTTAAATAGTCCGGCCGAAAAATTCTATGTTAGAGAAATAGCAACCCTTATAAGAAAAAACCCATCTGGTGTTAAAAGAGAACTTGATAACCTTGAGAAAATGGGTCTTGTATTTAGTCATAAGGTTGCCAATCTTAGATACTTTCAGGCTAATAAGATGTCCCCATTATTTTCAGAGCTCAAGAATCTGATTGCTAAATCACTAGGTCTTCCCGGAGCATTAAAAACTCTCGTTAGAACATCTGGAGCAAAGGCAGCGTTTATTTACGGCCCATATGCTGAAGGCGAAGACGTAGGCGCTGTTGATTTGATGATTATAGGAGCATCTACAAATAATATAGCCGCAGGATTAAAAGAGCTGGAAGATAAGTTTGATAAGAAGATTAATTACCATTTGATGGATGAAGCGGAATACAAAAGCAAGAAAGAAAAAACTGACGTTGATATGGAAAAACTTCTTGCAGGAAAAAGAGTCGTGCTGGTAGGCAGACTTTAGATTAAATAAAAGCTTTTCCCGTTTGAGTCGTTGGCTCGAAGAGGGATGGAGAGGGGGTGACAACCATGGCAGCAAAGAAAAAAGCAGCAGCAAAGAAGAAAAAGAAATAAGTTTGGTTTAGGTTTTTCTTTTGGGCTGGAGCTGAACTCTCCAGCCCTCTTTTTTTCCCTTAAATGGTGCTGCTACACTCCTAAGATACTGATTCTGGCAAAAAAATCAAGTTAAATCTTAAAACTCATTGAAAATAAAGGATTTTTTTATGAATATGCTGCTGTATGGGCATATTCGGCTTCCACATCCGATATTATTTCCCAGCAATCAGTTGCAGAAAGAAGTTTTTTAACAAACTTCACGTTTGTAGAATGCCCTGCCTTGTTTGCTACAATATGTCCGTAAATTGGATACCCTATTAGTGATATATCCCCGATCAAATCAAGGATTTTGTGCCTTACAAACTCGTTATTGAATCGAAGTCCAGTTTTATTCAGAACACCCTCGTCGCCCAGTATTACAGCGTTATCATATGATCCGCCTTTTGCAAGACCATTTGCCCTTAGATGTTCAACATCCCGCATAAAACCGAATGTTCTTGCAGGCGCAAGTTCTTTTACAAAATTTTCTTCATTCAGTTCAATCGTCATAGTTTGTTCTCCGAGCAGTGTGTGGTTGAAGTGAATTCTGAATGTAATCTTTCTTCCTTCGTAAGGGAAAGCAGCAATCTCAGAGTTGCCGTCCTCAAGAATCACAGGTTTGAGAATTTTTATATAAGGTCTTTTCTTCCCCTGTTTAGCAATACCAGCTTTGAGCATTATGTCAATAAGCCCTGTAGAACTTCCATCAAGTATTGGCACCTCAGAACCGCTAAGCTCAATCATCAGGTTGTCTATGCCAAGACCAGCAGCAGCAGCAAGAATATGCTCTACTGTCTTGATCCTTGTGCCATTGGAACCTAAGGTTGTTGCAAACGCAGTATCACTGACTGAGAATACAGAAGCCCTAACCATTACATTTTTGTCAGTTCTCTGAAAGATTATTCCAGTGTCTCTTGGCGCTGGTTTAAGTTTTACGGCAACATGATTACCTGTGTGAAGGCCGATGCCGTCAAAGGTGATTTCCTGTTTTATAGTCCTCTGTAAGCGCATAACAATTTTTTATATGCAAATTAGATGCCAGAGGGAAAATCAAGATAAATAAGGATTCTTTATAGAAAAAAGTGTAGTGCAAATACATCAATGTCTTATTATCAACACAAAATCAAAGTGAAGTTAAACTTCTCCTCCAACAACTATCTCTGGAATACGCAAAGTAGGCATGGCATCTCCAACAGGCACTCCCTGATTATCTTTTCCACAGGTTCCGATTGAGAAGCCAAGATCAGTGCCGACCATATCAATAGATTTAAGTATCTCTGGACCATTCCCTGTGAGAGTTGCGCCTCTTACAGGTTCTCCAATCATTCCGTTTTCAATAACATATCCTTCCTGAACATCAAAAACAAAATCTCCATTCACTGTGTTAACTTGACCGCCGCCCATTTTTTTGACTAAAAGGCCTTTAGATGTTGATTTTAGGATATCTTCCGGGTCTGATTTCCCTGGTGCAATGAACGTATTTGTCATTCTTGGTATTGGTCTGTTGTGGTAGGATTCTCTTCTGCCATTTCCTGTTGAGACGGTTTTATCATGCATTGCTGTGAGCCTGTCATGCATGTAATTTACAAGAACTCCTTCTTTTACAAGCACTGTGCTCTGTGATTGGCTGCCTTCATCATCAAATCTGAATGAGCCTCTCTTATTGGGTAAAGTAGAATCATCAATCACAGTTATAAAAGTGGATGCTACATGATTTCCTAATTTATCTGAATAAACAGACAGTCCCTGTTGTGCAAGATCAGCCTCCAGTCCGTGTCCTATTGCTTCATGAATCATTGTCCCGCCGGCCTCGGATGATATTACAACAGGCATTCTTCCTCCAGAAGCTCTTTTGGAGGTAAGCATTCTGATCGCTCGTTTAGCTGCTGTTAAAGCGAGTTCTTCAATATTTACCTTCTCAAACAGTTCAAATCCTATAAGACCTCCTGCAGGTTCATAGCCTGTCTGCACTATCCCATTGTCAGATGCTATTACATTCACGAATACCGTGGTATATATTCTTTCATCTTCTGCTATAAAGGCATCTTTTGAAGACCCGTAAAGATGAGCTATCTGAACTTTCTGTACAATGTCTCTGTAAACGGTTATTACCTGCCTTATCCGTTTATCAAAATTACGTGCAGTCTTATTTGCAAGACGCACAAGTTCAATTTTTTTAGCGGCTGGAACATCCTCAGGCAGAAGTTTTATTTTGAACTTTATATCAGGCTTTTGTTTCCTGAGATCAATAGAAATATCTTTTCCGGAAATTGTCGATACATTTATGAGGCTTTGGGCAAGCTCCATGAGTGTTTTTTCAGACATCTCATTGGTATATGCATAATAAGTTTTGCCTTTTAGAATTAGCCGTATTCCGGCTCCTGAATCCTGTCCTGAGAAAATCTTATCAATCTTATTATCCTCAAGCTGTATTGAGACCGGTTTCCTGTTTTCAACAAAAACATCAGCATACTCTCCGCCGCAAGAGAGAGTTTTTTTCAGAATCTTTAACAGGAGGTCATTATCGAGCATAATTATTACCTTTTGAAACACTATTATAACATCAAAGAAAGTTTTACTAGAGCCAAATATCTTTCTCATATGGTAAAATTTCATCGATAATTAAAGCAAAAGGGAGAATAGCTCGGATGATAGGCGTAATAGGCGGAAGCGGTGTTCATGAGATAAAAGGCATTATTATCAAAGACAGCAAAAAAATTTCAACGCCATACGGAGAGCCATCCGACCTTTATAGAATTGGAGAAATATCAGGTGTCGAACTTGTTTTTCTTCCAAGACACGGGACTTCTCACCACATCGCACCACACAAGATTAATTACAGGGCTAATCTCTGGGGTTTCAAAGAACTTGGAGCAGAGAGAATAATATCAGTGAATGCTGTTGGAGGAATAAACCCAGACATGTCTCCGGGAGATATTGTTGTGTTGAGCCAGATCATTGATATGACATCAGGAAGGGAATCCACATTTTATGACAAGGAAGAGATCATTCATGTTGATTTTACAGAGCCGTATTGTCTTGAGATGCGAGGCGCAATAAAAGACGCAGGAGAAAAGACAAAGATTCCGATAAAACCAGGCGCAACTTATATGTGCTCCAATGGACCGCGGCTTGAGACAGCGGCAGAGATAAGGGCATTTTCAATATTAGGCTCTGATGTTATTGGAATGACAGGAATGCCTGAGGCAGTACTTGCACGAGAACTTGGAATATGTTTTTCAGGGATTGCTGTTATTACTAACTATGCCGCAGGAATTTCAAAAAAAACCCTTACCACTAAGGAAGTTGTTGATACAATGCAGGCATCTTCTGAAAAAGTTAAGAAGATTTTAAAAGAGGCGGTTTCTCTTATTCCAAAAAAAAGAAATTGCAGATGCAAAGATGCGCTGAAAGATGCGAAGATGTGATATATGGAAACCATTCTTATAGTTGAAGACAAAGAATCAATGTCTGAGATGCTCAATGAAACCCTTAAGTCCGAAGGTTATAAAACTATTATTGCTTCAGACGGAAGCGAAGGAATCAAGAAAATAAAAGAAGAGAGAATTGACCTTGTGCTCACTGATCTGAAACTTCCTAAAAAGAGCGGGATAGAGATATTGAAAAGCGCAAAAGAAGAAAATCCGTTCCTTCCTGTTATTGTGATGACAGCATACGGTTCTGTTGAGACTGCTGTGACTGCAATGAAAGAAGGGGCATTTGATTTTATTACAAAACCCTTTGATACAGACCATCTTCTCCTGTTAATAAAGCGCTCTCTTGAAACACAGAGGCTGATGACAGAGAACATGCTTCTAAAAGAGGAGTTTTCATTAAAACTCGGGCATAAAAGAATAATAGGAAAAAGCCAAAATATAGTGGACATAGCGCAGCATATACAGAAGGTTGCTCCAAGCAAGACAACTGTATTAGTGCTTGGCGAAAGCGGAACAGGAAAAGAATTGTTTGCAAGGGCGATACACAATCTCAGTCCGCGCATAGAATATCCCTTTGTTCCTATTAACTGTTCAGCAATCCCACGAGAACTTATTGAATCTGAATTGTTTGGTCATGAGAAGGGTTCATTCACAGGAGCTGATTACAAGAAAATCGGAAAATTTGAGCTTGCTGACAAGGGAACAATATTTCTTGATGAGATAGGCGAGATGGATATATCGCTGCAGGCAAAGATTCTTAGGGTACTGCAGGAAGGAGAGATAGAGCGCATCGGAGGATTAAAATCCATAAAGATAGATGTCAGGATTATTGCAGCAAGCAACAAAGACCTTGAAAAATGCGTTAATGAGAAGACATTCAGGGAAGATCTTTTTTACAGATTAAGCGTGTTCCCTGTCAAGATTCCTCCATTGAGGGAAAGATCCGAAGATATTCCTTTGCTGGTTGATTTTTTTATCAAAAAATACTGCGTTGAGCTGAAAAAAACTCTCAAAAATATTTCAGGTGAAGCGCTAGATATGCTTGTAAAGTATGTATGGAAAGGGAATATAAGAGAGCTAGAAAATACAATAGAGCGTGCCATAATATTGTGCGACGGCAAAACTGTGATGCCTGAGCATATATCATTAAATCCCATTCCTCTTGATGCAAGGCTCGCTAATCTTCCAATGAGCGGAACCCTTGAAGAGACTTCCAAGGAAGCAACAAGGATTGCTGAAACAGAGAGAATAACTAAGGCATTAAAAGAAACAAATGGGAACAAGACAAAGGCAGCAGAGATTCTTAAAGTGAGTTACAAGACTCTTCTAACAAAGATAAAAGACTATAATATAGTCTGAAAAATCAGACGGAGGTATACGCGTAATGTCAGGACATTCCAAATGGTCGCAAATTAAACACAAGAAAGCCAATACAGATTCAAAGAGAGGAAAGGCATTCACCAAGATTGTTAAAGAAATAACTATTGCTGCAAGACTTGGCGGAGGCGATGCTGACGGCAATCCGAGATTAAGGCTTGCGATAGAAAAGGCAAAAGAAGTGAATATGCCCCATGACAATGTTAAGAGAGCAATTATGAAGGGAACTGGAGAACTTCCAGGCGTCTCATATGAAGAATTCATATATGAAGGATATGGACCGTCAGGCGTTGCAATGATTATTGAGGTCATGACAGACAATAAGAACAGGACTGTGCCTGAGATAAGGCATATCATGTCAAAATACGGCGGGAGCATTGGCGAGACAGGATGCGTTTCATGGATGTTTGAGAAAAAGGGATACATACTTGTGAATAAATCAAAGGCATCCGAAGACAATCTGATGTCAGCTGCGCTGGATACAGGCGCTGAGGATATGAAAAACGATCCGCAGGAAGAAAATTACGAAGTGATTACTGCGCCTGAGGATATGAATACTGTTAAGAAAGCCATAGAGAAAGAAAAAATTCTTATAGAATCTGCTGAAGTAACAATGCTTCCAAAAAACTATGTTGTGCTCGAAGAAAAATCTGCCGAACAGATGTTAAAGCTGATGGATTTACTCGAAGACCACGACGATGTGCAGAATGTCTATGCAAATTTTGACATCCCTGATGAAATTGCAGAAAAGATGGAAAAGTAGCTGAAGCAGATATTAAACCTCTTTTTTAAAGAGGTATTGCACATTTTTTAAGAAGGGGAAATTATGGACAACAAATTTTTTAACGCTATTGCTCCATACCTGTCTTTTATCGACAATGGAGGCATGTTCAGGAAACCTTTCAAATGGCTCTACATGATTATCTCTGCTATCAATATTATCTGGCCGATTTACATTCTTTATATTGCTCTAGACAGCAATATATTTCATTCTGCCGGCAAAGTGGTATTTGTATTTATTTTAATGTGGCTTACTATTGCTTTTGCAGGTTGGATGAGCTTTCAGCTTTGGTGGAACAGGAGCAATAAAGTGGAACAGACTTCTTCTGGAAGTAATGACTTCGTTGCAACTCCGGTCTTCTCCCATTTTATCCAGACCCTTGGAGAATGGGCTGGAATATGGGTTGGTTTTGTCGGTTTTGTTTTCGCGCTTTTAGCCACAATAATATTAGGGCAGCAGGGCGCTTATATTGGACAGATGATGGGGCTTTCGTTTTTGAAAACAGGAGTTTGGTCTATCATCCTTATGCCTGTTTATGGCTTCCTGATAATAATACTCGCCAGATTTTTTGCAGAACAGTGGAGGACAGTGGTTTCAATAGCTATTAACACGAAAAGATAAGATAGAATTATAAATGCTGAAAAAATTTCATTCCATTAAATAGTTTGCAAGATCAAGGGGACTGTTTGCTGTTAAGTCCCCTTAATATTTATTCTATGCTTATTAAGTGGAGTAGAGCTACAGGCAAAGATGCAAAATGTCAAACTCCTTGCATTGCCTTAACATTCACATTTATTTTATAGTGATAAAAAATTTTAAATGTAAGAACCAAAATCTGCTTGTTAAGAAGATCGCTAACAGTGCACTGCACTAGTCTTGTTAAACAGGAAAATGAAGAGGAGCCATTTATAATGAAGAACAAGGGCAAAATAGCAGTGCTGACTCACAGCAAGGACAATTTTAAGGATTACGGTTATCTTTTAAAGCTTCTTTGTGATGAATGGGAAAAAACCGGCATAAAAGTAAGTGTTCTAATTGGTGTTAGCTGTCTCGAACCAGCAGACGCATTGATACTTCATACTGACCTGACAAAAGTGCCCGATGAATATCTGGCTTTTAGTAAGCATTACCCTCTTGTTATAAATGAAAGAGCTGCCGATATCTCAAAACGCAGAGTCAGCAAAAACCTAGTCAATGCAGCGGATTACTATGATGGCCCTGTGATTGTAAAAACTGACAGAAACGCAGGCGGATTACCAGAACTGCTTGGTTCAAAGCCTAGCTTAAAAGAAAGGATAAAGCGTAAAATTACAAGAACTCTGCCCTTTAGACTAACTGGACACGTTGATGCTAATGCTTATCCTATTTTCGCGAAGCCTGATGATATACCAAAATCTGTATGGCGTAATCCCAGCCTAGTTGTAGAAAAGTTTTTACCTGAAAAAGAAGGCAATTATTATTGCCTGCGGCAGTGGATTTTTTTCGGTGATTCTGAAATAAGTCAACGCTGTTTTTCATATAAACCAATAGTCAAAGCCAATAACGTAGTCAGCAAAGAATTCGATCTGCCGATACCTAAATCTCTGCGCACGTTAAGAACAGAGCTAGGATTTGACTATGGCAAGTTTGATTATTTAGTGGTTAATGGCGAGGCTGTTCTGCTTGACGCAAACCGGACGCCTACTATAATTTCTGGAAACATTGCTGAGAGAGTGAAAACCAACATTAAACATCTTGCGAATGGACTAAACTTTTTTAGGGGCTTATGTACTTGAATGCTATTACTCAAACAATTAAACCTTCTTTGACAATAAGTCAGATCTATGGGAATGATCTTTTCTTTTCCCCATCTGTATCCCCAGGAGCTTGCAGATGGCTGACAGACGATCCCGCGGCACAGGCAATGTCTTCGGGAGGTCTGCTAGTAATGACAGGTGATATGCCCACACTATGTGATTCCTCTGTATCATCACCTGATTCTTTAAAATTATTGACCGATGCAGGATTAGCGCTGCCAGAAAAAATTATTAGCTATTCATCCTCTAAAGAATATCTGGATACTCTGCGAGATATTTATACCAGCGGACAGAAGCTCGCACTCCAATATATCCATCTGGAATCAGAAGTGCCAGCTGACCGATATTGGGTACATCCAGAAAAAATATCATTTCTTAATAATAAAGCTAATATTGAGAAATTGGTAGAACAAGCATATCTTCCCAAGCGCAAAATATTGAAATCTTCAAAGCCAAATTTTAAAAAATTAGTATCCGAACTTCCTGCTGTGATAAAGTCTGTAACTAATGAATCATCTGGAACCGGCACTGATGTTATGATATGCCGAAATTTTGAACAGTTGTCCTATGCTGAGAATTTATTCAGTACATGCTCGCATTTTGTATGTGAAGAATATTTAGATATAGTCAGAAATCTATGCCTTAACTATGCGGTCACTGCTTCCGGAGAGATCAAATATCTTGGTTGTGCAGAACAGATAAGTGACAGCTACGGGAAATACCACGGCAACTGGATCGATAGTAAAATCATTGTGCCAGAGTCAGCTGTTAAGACTGGATTAGAGATTGCCCGCGAAGGAATGTTGATTGGGTATTGGGGTTTTGTTGGAATTGACATGGCAGTGCTTGAAAATGGAGACATCAAAGTTTTCGATCTTAATTTTAGAGTCAACGGATCCACAAGGGCTTTGCTTCTTGCTGACAGCATACTCAGAACACATGGCAAACAAGTTATTAGGCTCAGGACATGGAAAAAAATAAATCTCAGTTACAGGGATTTGCTGAATCTGATATATAAGGCTATGCACAAAAACATATTAATGCCGCTGTGCAGTTACGACCCGGAGGTCTGCGGGAATGATGGGGCTTCACCCCGGCTTACTGGAATGTTATTAGGATCTTCACGCGACGAGGTTATTGATATTGAAAAAGAACTTGCATATCTAGGTCTTGAATGAAAATTTTTCTTAAAAAATTTTTGAACTTTTTCCTGCCTGAATTCGCCTATCTATTGGTTCTGTCAATAATAAAAAAAATGCGCTTGAAACTCCAACCGATCAGAAATCTTATTTTCTATTATAAAAATGATCTTTATGAAACAGGAGATCTCCCTGCTATTTTCGGATATATTTCTTTAAAAACACGCAGATTAATCGGCAGACATGAAAAGACGATATTAATATCCGCTCTAGGGCTTGGCGAGATATTAAACAGTATTAATTTAATAAGAGAAATAAAGGTTATTTCCTCTTATCAGATAGTAGTTATAACCCGTAATCCAAGAGACGTCCGGCGTATAACTCAATCCGCAAGGTTAGCCGTTATCGTTCTGCCTTATCTTTTTTGGGAATGGCGTCCAATTATTTTATACTGGCTCAGCAAACTTAAACCGTCTCTAATATTGTGCTTTGAAACTATGGAACAGCTTAGTTCAAAAATTCTAGAACTCGCAAAAACTAGCTATAATGCCACGATTGTTTTAGCCAACTATCATTACACCGAACAATATTCATTACAAGGTAATGTTATACAGGAAGATAAGCACAGACTCAAATATCTGAATTTGGCAGGAGCAGTTTCTGATGAAGCTAGGGACTATCTTCTCAGCTGCGGGATTCCTTCAAACAGTATTTTTATAACCAATAATCTGAAGTTTGATTCTTCAAAACATAATGTGGATATAGAAGAGCGCGAGAGGATACGGCAGCAACTTGGAATCTCTTCGGAAGAACAAGTCTTGATATTCGGTAGTGTACATATAGGCGAAGAAGCAATTTTATTGAGCGCATTCAAAGAAATAATAAAACGTCCAGGATTAGATAAAATAAGGCTTATCATTGCTCCAAGATATCTCAGTTATATAGACAAAATTACATCATCCATCAAAGACTTTGATCTCTCAACAGTTCGAAAAACAGATCTAAATAAGATGCTTCAACAAAACTCTCCAGTAATAATATTAGATACCCTAGGAGAATTAAAAAAAATATACTCAATCGCTGATGTTGTCGTTATTGCAGGAAGCATGCTGCCGCACTTACAAGGCCAGAATCCAATTGAACCAGCAAGTATGGGGAAGCCCGTTATAACAGGGCCTTACATGGAATCTTTTAAAGACATAATGACAAAATTTCTCAACCATAAAGCAATTATTCAAATAAACACGACTGAAGACCTTGCAGGCGAGATAACTTTTCTGTTTGAACATGCTGAGATCAGAGAGCGTCTTGGCGCTGCTGCTAAAGCTGTTATTAAAGAATGTAGTGGTGCAACGACAAAGTATATAGATAGACTTGGCAGAATGCTCAATACATGGGTAACTCTTTTCGTATAAATAAAACAACGACAGAGAAAAAATCAATCCTCTCTGTCGTTTCATTTTTATAACGACTTCTCAAAATTATTATTTCTCTATACTGTGTTTGCCTGGACCGATAAGCATTAGACTGAAAAAAACAATGCCATTTTCAATGGCGTGAGATGCAGTCTGAAGAGAATCTCCTCTGCCAATATGCATTACGGCAGCAATCGTCATTGTGAATGTAAGAAGAATGCATGCAGGCACAAAAAAGAATCCAAAGATAAGACAGATGGCTCCGAAGACCTCTGCAAAAGATGCCATAAATCCCCAGAAAACAGGAGCGAAATCCACGTTGATATATTTCATGGCAGAGCCGACTTTTATCCATTTTTCAGGGCCGGCTAAAAGCTTAGGCAGACCATGATACATGAACATTGCTCCGAGACCAAGCCGCATTACCAATAGTCCAAGATCGCTATATTTGCTTAATGAGTTTAAAAACATTTTATCCCCCTTGTTTATTAAAAATTCTTTAGAAGATATTAACAGATTTTTCAGGTTTTTGAATTAAAAAATAAGTATAATAAAAACAATGTTGATATACGGTCTGAATCCAGTTGTAGAGGCTTTGAAAGCAGGGACAAATGTGCAGGAAATTTATATTTCTTCAGGCAGAAAAGATAAGAATTTTTTTATAGAAGAGAAGGCAAAAAACAAAGGTATTGCAGTAAAGATTGTAAGTCCGAAATTTTTCGATTCTTTTCCAAAAGGCAATCAGGGAATTGCAGCAAAGACAATACAGAAAGATTATGTTTCAATTGAAGAACTGTTTCAAATACCTTCTAAGAAAAATCAGATTCCCTTTTTCCTGATTCTTGATGGTATAGAAGACCCGGGAAATCTCGGCGCTATTTTGCGTTCTGCTGATGCAGCAGGAGTTCATGGGGTGATTATTCAGGAGCACAGATCTGCAGGATTGAGTCCTGCAGTAGCAAAGACTTCTGCCGGAGCTTCCGAGCATGTGCCTGTTGCAAAAATAAATAATATAAAACATGCAATGTCAGAGATGAAGGATAATGGAATAACTGTGATAGGAGCAGAAGCCGGATCTGAAGTTGCGCTATGGGATGCTGATCTGAATATCCCACTCGCTGTTGTTGTAGGGTCTGAAGGAAAAGGGCTGAGAAAAACAGTTACTGAGCAATGCGATTTTATTGTGAGTCTCCCTATGAAAGGAACATTAAATTCACTTAATGCTTCTGTTACTGCCGGGATTATATTTTTTGAGATATTGAGACAAAGATTAAGCAAGAAATAGATTTTGAGAGTAAAGCTGAGATAAACAACAATATTCTTGCATTTCGAAAATTGACCATGTTATACTTTAACCCTTAAACTACTCAGTTTAGAAAAAAGGCAGGTGGAGTATTGTCTTTTGCCTGTTTTACGCTTTTTGACAAAATATCTAATAGAATTGCCACCGTAGCTCAGCAGGCAGAGCAGCTGATTTGTAATCAGCGGGTCGGGGGTTCGATTCCCTTCGGTGGCTCCATTTGATTTTTGAAAATATAATTTTCGTGGGGGAAGTGAAGCTCCACAATGCAGTCGGAGAGGTTCCCGAGCGGCCAAAGGGAGCAGACTGTAAATCTGCCGGCACTGCCTTCGGAGGTTCGAATCCTCCCCTCTCCACCAGTATAGTTTTTTTATAATGAAAATTATTTTTAATATTTTATAAATTGCGGGAGTAGCTCAGTGGTAGAGCGTCAGCCTTCCAAGCTGAGGGTCGCGGGTTCGAATCCCGTTTCCCGCTCCAGTGACTAGAGCTTTTTGGGGGGCAATGCTTTTGGAATTGCCCATGTAGCTCAGTTGGCAGAGCACGTCCTTGGTAAGGACGAGGTCACCGGTTCAATCCCGGTCATGGGCTCCAGGAACGGGATACGCAGTTAAAAATTTTCTAAAGGAAGATTTGGGCAAAGGAGGCAAAAATGGCAAAGGCAAAATTTGAGAGGACCAAACCTCATTGTAACGTAGGGACAATAGGTCACGTAGATCATGGCAAGACGACCTTAACAGCAGCAATAACCAAAGTACTGTCATTTGCAGGCAGGGCGCAATT